>JAJXVM010000030.1 GCA_021782135.1 Myxococcales bacterium
CGGGCGCGGCGTCGAGCTCGGGCGCGCTCCCGGCGGCGCAGCCGGGGGTGCCGAAGGGCGCGATGGGGGTGAAGCCGGCGGGGGCCGAAGGGGGGCCGCCCCGGTCCTCCCCGCGCTCCGCGGAGTGAGCGGGCGACCCGGCGGCGAGGGCCGCGGACGCGCGCTCCGCGCTCGGAAGGGAGGCTTCGGGTGCGGCGTAGGCCCCTCCCCGGCCCTCCCCACGCTGCGCGTGGAGAGGGGGAGCCGCGACCGAGGTGCCGCCGCTCGATGAGCCGCTGCCGCCCGCCGAGCCGCCGCCGGAGGAGCGCGGCGCCGGGGGCGCGCCGGCGGCGAGCGCCTCGAGCCGCGACACCAGCTCCCCCACCTCCGCGCCGGGCGCGAGGTAGACCCCCTTGAGGAGGGCCACCTCGAGCGCGTGGCGCGGCTGGTCGGAGAGCTTCACCTCGGCGATGGCGCGCTGGGCGAGGTCGAAGAGCCGGGTGAGCTGCGCCGGCTCGGCGGCCTGCGCCTGGGCGAGGACCTCCTTCTTCTCGAGGTCGGAGAGGTCGAGCGGGGCGGAGGGGACGAGCCGCGCCACCACCACGTCGCGCAGGTGCCGGGCGAGCTCCTCCGCCACCCGGCGCATCTCCTGGCCGCGCTGGTGGAGCGCCTCCACCTCGGCGAGCAGCGCCGCGCCGTCGCGGGCGACCAGCGCCCCCCCGAGCCGCGCCACCGCCGCCGAGTCGACCGCGCCCACCGCCTCGGCCACCGCCGCGTCGGAGGCGTCGTCGCCGCAGGCGGCCCGCACCCGGTCGAGCGAGGAGAGCGCGTCGCGCATGCCGCCCTCGGCGGCGCGGGCCACGAGCCCGAGCGCGCCGTCGCTGATGCGCATCCCCTCCGCCTGGGCCACCTTGCGCAGCTGCTCCACGATCTGCTGCTGCGTCAGCCGGCGGAAGTCGAAGCGCTGGCAGCGCGAGACGATGGTCTCGGGCACCTTGTGCACGTCGGTGGTGGCGAGCACGAACTTCACGTGGTCGGGCGGCTCCTCCAGGGTCTTGAGGAGCGCGTTGAAGGCGCCCGTCGAGAGCATGTGGACCTCGTCCACCACGTAGACCTTGTAGCGGTCGCGCGCCGGCCGGTACTTCACCGCCTCGATGATGTCGCGGACGTTGTCCACGCCGTTGTTGGAGGCGGCGTCGATCTCCACCACGTCCACGCAGCGCCCCTCGGCGATCTCGACGCAGGGGGCGCACTCCCCGCAGGGGGTGGCGGTGGGGCCCTTGGCGCAGTTGAGCGCCTTCGCGACCAGGCGGGCGCTGGTGGTCTTCCCCACGCCGCGCGGGCCGGTGAAGAGGAAGGCGTGCGCGAGCTGACCGCTCTTGAGCGCGTTGGCGAGCGTCCGGACCACGTGCTCCTGGCCGGCCATCTCCCCGAAGCTCTGGGGGCGGTACTTTCGCGCGAGGACGAGGTATCCCATTGGACCCAGGAGCTTAACTCAAAAAAATGAGCCGGCTCACAATCCCCGGGCGCACGGAGAACTTCCCACCGTTGCTCCCTTCCGGGCCTGGCGGGGTTCGGAGGTCCCCACGTCGCCCGAGGATTCTGAGCCGGCTCTGACGGCCGGGTGTTGCGCGTTCCGGCCGGCGGGCAGCCGCCCCGGGGGGCGGGCTGCACAGCGCTGGCGGAGAGGGTGGGATTTGAACCCACGGTACCGTTCCCGGTACACACGATTTCCAGTCGTGCACCTTCAGCCGCTCGGTCACCTCTCCCGAATCGTACGGAGAGCGTGGGAGTCGAACCCACGGTACGGTTACCCGTACACCTGATTTCGAGTCAGGCGCCTTCGGCCACTCGGCCAGCTCTCCGCGGACCGATCTAACCCAACTCCCTCGGGCGGCCAAGGGGGTTCCGGCCGCGCGGCTCCCTTTTTCTCAGGCGACCTCGGAGCCGGGCGCCTGCCCGCCCCTCGGACGGCGGCGCGAGCGGAAGAACTCCCGCAGGACCTCGCCGCACTCCTCGGCGCGCAGCCCGCGCTCCACCGGGAACCGGTGGTTGAGGCGCGGGTCGGCGGCGAGGTCCATGAGCGACCCGGCCGCGCCGGCCTTGGGGTCGCTCGCCCCGTAGACCAGCCGGTCGATGCGCGCCAGGACCATGGCGCCGGCGCACATGGCGCAGGGCTCCAGGGTGACCACCAGCGTCACGCCGTTGAGCCGCCAGCTCCCGAGCGCGCGGGCCGCCTCCTGGATGGCGCCGATCTCGGCGTGGGCGGTGGGGTCGCTCGCCCGCTCGCGCGCGTTGCGCCCGCGCCCGACCACCCGCCCCTCGAAGAGCGCCACCGCGCCGACCGGCACCTCGCCCTCCGCCGCCGCCTGGCGGGCGAGCGCGAGCGCCTCCTGCATGGCGTCGTCCAGGGTCACCGGCCCCTGGTGTACCGCGGCGGCGGCCGTTGGCGCGAGCGGGCGCATCGGGATCAGCCCGGCAGGACCGGCAGCCCGGTTCGCAGCTCCGGGTGATCGGCGCAGTCGAGGCCGCAGGCGCGGCAGGTGACGACGGCGCACCTGGGCGTGATCTTCGCCCCCACGCCGCGCCGGTACTCGCGGGCGAGGAACGACTTCTCGAGCCCCTGGTCGAGGAAGTCCCAGGGCAGCCGGTCCTCCACCGGCACCTCCCGCCCGGCGAACCAGGCGGGGTCGTGGGGCCAGCGCGGCAGCGCCTTGCGCAGGTCGCCGCGAAAGTCGCGCGCCGCCGTCTCGAGCAGGTCGGCCACCCGCCGGTCGCCGCGCGAGAGGAGCGACTGCAGCGCCGCCTCGCGCGGCGAGAGGAAGTCCACGTCCACCCCGCGCGGGCGCAGCGCCTTCTCGAGCAGCCGCCGCTTCTCCTTGAGCCCCTTCTCGCCGCACATGGGCGCCCACTGGAACGGCGTCCAGGGCTTGGGCACGAACGGGTTCACCGAGAGCGTGATCCGACCCATGCGCCCCCGCTCCCTGGCGTAGCGCATCATCACCTCGTCGCGGATGCGCAGGGCGAGCCGGGCCATGCCGAGCACGTCCTCCTCCTCCTCGGTGGGCAGCCCGCACATGAAGTACATCTTCACGTGCGCCATGCCCTGCGAGAGGGCGTGCTCGGCGGCCCGCACGACGAGGTCGTCGGGGAAGTCCTTGTTGATGACCCGGCGCATGCGCTCGGTGCCGGCCTCCGGGGCGATGGTGATGGAGCGCTCGCCGCCCTCGGCCATGCGCCGCGACAGCTCGGGGGTGATGGCGTCCACCCGCAGCGACGAGGGGCTGAAGGTGCCGCCCTCCGCGCCGATGAAGCAGGTGAGCGGGTCGAGCCCGGTGTGGTCGCTCGTGTCCGGCCCCACCAGCCCCACCCGCTGCCCGCGCTCGAGCCCCTTCCGCGCCTCGGCGCGGAGGGTCTCGAGGTCCACCTCGCGGTAGGGGCGCTGCACGAACCCGGCCGCGCAGAACCGGCACCCCCACAGGCAGCCGCGCGCCACCTCGGTGAGGTAGAGGTCGCCGAACTGCGCGTCGGGCGAGTCGAGGACGCGCGAGGTGGGGCGGCCGCGCAGGTCGGGGACGTAGCGCCGGCGCACCCGCTCCGGCGCGCCCGCCCGGGCGGCGAAGCGCGTGACCCAGCCCGGGCCCGGCGCGCGGGTGTCGGCGTACTCGACGTCGTAGAGCGCGGGGACGTAGGCGCCCGGGAGGGAGGCGAGCCCGAGGAGGAGCTCCTCCCGCGACAGGTTCCGCCCCCCGAGCTCCCGCACCCGGTCCACGAACGGGCCGGCCAGCTCCTCCGCCTCGCCCACCAGGAAGGCGTCGAAGAAGGGCGCCACCGGCTCGGGGTTGATCTGCACCGCGATCCCCCCCGCGACCACCAGCGGCTCGCCCCGGCGCGCCGCGGCGCGCAGCGGCAGCCCGGCGCGCAGGAGCAGCTCCGCCACGTGGACGTAGTCGTCCTCGAAGGAGAGCGAGAAGGCCACCACGTCGAAGCCGTCGAGCGGCCGGCCCGACTCGACGCTGCGCGGGGTCGCCTCCGGCTCCTCCGGCAGGAAGACCCGCTCGCAGAGGACGCTGGGCTGTTCGTTCAGGATGCGGTAGACGGCGTGCAGGCCGAGGTTGGCCATCCCGAGCCGGTAGGCGTTCGGGTAGACGAGCGCCACGCGCAGGCGGCCCCCCGCCTCCTTCCACACCGCGCCCCGCTCGAGCGGCCGCTCTCGACCAGCGAAATCCACGAACCTCTTCTAAACGAGCGAGAGCCCCCCTACAATCCACGCTCCTCGCGCCGCCTCTCCGCACCCCGACCATGAAGAAGATCGCCATCTCCGCCGTCGCCCTCGCCGGCGCCCTCTCCCTCCTCGCCGCCGCCGGCGGCGAGGCGCGGGCCGCCAGCGCCGCCGACCTCGCGCAGCTGCTCCCGGGCATGCCCCTCGAGCGGCTCACGCCCCAGCAGCGGGACGAGCTCGCCCAGGTCCTGTCCACCCAGTACTGCTACTGCGGCTGCCCGCACACGCTCGCCGGCTGCCTGAAGGAGCACAAGGGCTGCCACCACGCCCCGCGCATGGCGGCCCTGGCGGCGCGGCTCGTCGCCGGCGGGGTCCGCGCCCCCGAGGTCGCGAGGATGCTCGGCGAGTACTACGACAGCTTCGAGAAGTCGAAGCGGGCCAAGCTCGACGTGAAGGACTACGGGCCGCCCATGGGCAAGCCGGGCGCGCCGATCACCATCGTGGAGTTCTCCGACTTCACCTGCCCCTACTGCCAGGCGCTCCGCCCGCAGCTCGAGGACTTCGTGGACCAGCGGCGCGATCGGGTGCGGCTCTTCTACAAGCCCTTCCCGCTGCCGGCCCACCCGCGCTCCGGGGAGGCGGCCGAGGCCGGCGAGTGGGGGCGGGCCAAGGGGATCTTCTGGCCGATGCACGACGCCCTCTTCACCCACCCGCACGAGCTCACCGACGACGACCTCGCCACCTACGCGAAGCAGCTGGGCGGCGATCCGGCCGACCTGCTCAAGGCGATCGCCACCAACCGCTACAAGGCCCGCATCGAGGCCTCCAAGGCGGAGGCCACCGCCGCCGGCCTGACCGGCACGCCCACCATCTACTTCAACGGCCGGCGCTACACCCTGCCCGACTACTCTTCCGCCACCCTCGAGTTCACGCTCCAGGACGAGGAGGAGTGGCACAAGCACGGCGGGTGGCAGCGGGACTGAGAGGGTGACCGCCAAGCCGCCGCCGCCGCGCCTCACGCTCGACCTCGACGCCCACGGGCGCGTGGTCCCGGGAGACGACCTCGCCCGGCGCGCGCTCGCCGATCGGGCCGGGCGGTTCCTGCTCCTGCCGAGCGCGCCCGACCTGCTCGTCGCCCGCCGGGTGCCGGCGGCGGGCGGCACCTCGCGCCCGCCGCGCTGCGTCCTGGCGGGCGACCTCTCCGCGTTCCCCATCGCCGACCTGGTCGCCTTCGTCCACCAGTCCCGGCTCTCCGGCCGGCTGGAGGTGGCCTCGGCCGGCCGGGAGCGGTCGATCGTCTTCAAGAACGGCGAGGTGACCGGCGCCATCAGCGAGGCGGCCGGGGAGCGGATCGGGGAGATCGCCGTCCGGCTCGGCTTCGTCACCCAGGCCCAGGTCGGGCAGGCGATGCGCTCGGGCCGGCCGCTCGGGAAGACGCTGGTGGAGGCGGGCGCCCTCTCGGCCGCGGACCTCTGGAAGTGCTTTCACGAGCAGGTCTCGGCGGTGTTCCACTCCATCCTGCTGGCGCGCGAGGGCGTGTTCGCCATGCTCGACGGCCCCCCGGACGAGCTGCACGTCACGCCGCTGTCGGTGAGCACCCAGGGGCTGCTCATGGACGCCATCCGTCGCATCGACGAGATGAGCCTGTTCCAGTCGCGCATCCCCGGGCCGCAGGCCTGGCTGCGCCGGCGCGAGCCGCGGACCCCGGTCACGCTCAAGCCGGTGGAGCAGAAGCTCCTCGAGCGGGTGGACGGGCGCGGCACCGTCGCGGAGGTGGCCGCGGCGGCCCACCTCAACGAGTTCGACGCCATCAAGGTGCTCTTCCACCTCGCGGAGGCCGGCTACGTGGAGGCGACCGAGGCGCCGCTGGCGCCGGTCTCGGGCGCGCTGGCGGAGCGGCTGGGCGCCATCTGCGAGGGGATGAACGGGCTCTTCCGCGCCATCGCGGCGGGCGCCGGGGCGGCCGGGCTGGAGCCGCTCCTCGCCGCGAGCCGGCCCTTCCTCGCCGACCCGGGCAGCCGCTTCGCGCCGCTCTTCCACGACGTGCAGCCGGGGCGCGACCTCACCATCGACCCGGCGGCGCTGCTGCTCCACCTCGAGGCGCTCGAGCCCAGGCGGCTGCGCGAGCTCGAGCCCGGCGGCGACCCGGGGCGCTACCTCTTCGAGGCCCTCACCGAGCTCATGTTCTTCTACCTGTTCCAGGCCATCGAGAAGCTGCCGCGCGCCGCCGACGAGGCGCTGGCCGCCGACGTGAAGCGCCGCTTCGACGCCCTGCAGCCCCTGCGAGCCGCCCCGTGAGCCTGCCCCACGTCACCGCCGACCTGCCCGGCTCGGGCGGCGCCATCAAGCGCGCGCCGGAGGACTTCCGGGTGGACGAGCTCCCCGCCTACCTGCCGCAGGGATCGGGGCCGCACCTCTACCTCCTCGTCGAGAAGCGCGGCCGCACCACGCCGGACGTGGTCCGCGAGCTGGCCCGCGCGCTGTCCCTGCCGGAGCGCGACTGCGGCTACGCCGGGCTGAAGGACCGGGAGGCGGTCACGACCCAGTGGCTGTCGTTCCCCTGCCCGCGCGACCCGGACCCGGGCCGGCTCGCCGGCGAGGGCTGGCGGGTGCTCCAGGCCTCGCGCCACCAGAACAAGCTCAAGGCCGGCCACGCGCGCGGGAACCGCTTCGGCGTGGTGGTGCGCGGCGGCGACCTCGGGCGCGCGCGCGCCTGCGCCGAGGCGCTCGCGGCGCGCGGGCTCCCCAACTTCTTCGGCGCGCAGCGCTTCGGGCGGACCGGCGACAACGCCGACGTCGGCAAGCTCCTCGTCCAGGGCCGCCTCGACGACCCGCGCGCGCGGCGCGCGGCGCGGGACCGCTTCCTCAAGCGGCTGGCGCTCTCGGCCTTCCAGTCGGCGCTCTTCAATCGCTGGCTCGCCGAACGGCTCGCCGACGGGCTCTTCGCGGCGGCGCTCCCGGGTGACGTCATGAAGAAGCTCGACTCCGGGGGGATCTTCGACTGCGCCGATCCGGCCGTCGACGGCCCGCGGGTGGCGGCCTTCGAGATCTCGCCGGCCGGCCCCATGTTCGGCCACAAGCTCCGGCCCGCCTCCGGCGAGGCGCTCGGGCGCGAGACGAGGCTGCTCGCCGCGGAGGGGGTGGCGCTCGAGGACTTCCGCCGGGGCGGCGGCGAGGCCGAGGGCACGCGCCGGGCGTCGCGGCTGCCGGTCTCGATCGAGCTCGAGCCGATCGACGACGGCTACCGGGCGCGCTTCGAGCTGCCGAAGGGCTCGTACGCCACGGTGGTGATGGGCGAGATCACCAAGGCCGAGGCGGAGCTGGGCGAGGGGGACTGAGCCGCCGGCCGGCCCCGGGGCGACGAGCCTGCTTACATGCTGGTCACGATCCGGAACTCGGTGCGCCGGTTCTGCGCGCGGCCCTTGGCGGTCTTGTTGCTCGCCAGCGGCCGGGTGGGCCCGTAGCCCACCGCCTCGAGCCGGTCCGGGGCGATGCCCTTCCTCACGAGGTAGGCGCGGACCGCCTGGGCGCGGCGCTGGCTCAGCCGGAGGTTGGCCGCCTCGCGGCCCACGTCGTCGGTGTGCCCCTCGACGCGCACCCGTACGCGCGGCGCGTCCTTGAGCGCCTGCGCCACCTGGTCGAGCAGGGTGAACGAGTCCTTCAGCACCTTGAACCGCCCGGTGGCGAAGTGGACTTGCTGCCGGATCTCGATGCGGTCCTGCTTGACCTCGATGAGCTTGAACTTGCGCGGGCAGCCGTCGGGCGCGACGCCGGGGACGTCGGGGCACTTGTCGAGCCAGTCGACGATCCCGTCGTGGTCGCGGTCGAGCACCGGGCAGCCCTGGTTCTCCACCGGCCCCGGGTTGTTGGGGCAGGCGTCCATCGCGTCCACCACGCCGTCGTGGTCGTTGTCCGGGTCGGGGCAGCCGTCCTCGTCCTGGAAGCCGTCCTTGTCCTCCGGGTCGAGGGGGCACTTGTCCTGGTCGTCGGGGATGCCGTCGCCGTCGGTGTCCTTCACCAGCGGGCAGCCCTGGTTCTCCTTCGGGCCGGGGACGTCGGGGCAGGCGTCGTCGAGGTCGGGGACGCCGTCGCCGTCGCGATCGGTCTTCTCGATGAGCACCACCGGGACCGGCTTCTCGCGCACGGTCACGATCTTCGGCGCGCACTGCTCGGCGGTGACCGCGGCGCGGTGGAGGTTCTCGTGGGCCGCGTCGAGCTGGTCCTCGGCGGCCCCGGAGTTGCCCTCGTCGAGCTCGCGGTCGGCGAAGTCGAGGGCCGCCTCGGCGCGCGCGATCTCGCGCGGGTTGCAGCGCTCGCCGCCGTTGCGCCGCACCTTCTCCACCTCCGTGCGGGTGGCGGAGACGTCGGCCCGGAGGGACTGGCCGGCGCACCCGGCCGCCAGCAGCCCGGCGAGGAGGAGCCGCCCGCGAATGGCGCGCATCACTTCCCCTCCGCCACGGCCTGCCCGGCCGCCTTCTGGTGAGCCGCCTTGGCGTAGGCGGTGGCGCGGCGGCCGTAGTCGTCCGCGTCGTCGTAGCGGGCGTGCCCGGCGAGCACCTTCGCCTGGTGCAGGTACTCCTCCGAGAGGGCGAACTCGTACGGGGCCCGGTCGGCCGCCCCCGCGGCCCGCGCCGCGGCCAGCTCCCGGTCCGCGTCCCAGAGGACGCCTGTGTAGCGGACGGGACCGCAGCCGAGGAGGGCGAGGAGGGTAAAGGGGAGGAGGGGCCGCACGGAGCGAAACTCCTTGTGAGAGGCGGCTCTTGCGAGCGGTCGGTTCCCCGGACGCTATCTGCCCGGCCCCATGTGAGTCAAGGGAGCGGTTTTCCTCGGCCCCAGGCGCCTTCCCGCTCCCACCGTGAATCCGAATCTTGCGTACACCCTCCCGGACGCCGTAGAAGGGCCCAGCCGATGGAGCGGACCCGCACACGGTCCGACCAGTCGCCGCGCGAGCGGCAGGCGGGCCGGAGTTGAGCCTTTACATCGCAGCGCTGGCGCTCCTCACCGGGGGAGCCTTCGCCGCCCTGGGGCTCTCGGCTCGCCCGAAGCTCGCGGTGGCGGTCGCGACCGGCGCGGCGGTCCTCGCCTGCGCCCTGGGCCTCGCCCCCTCCCTGGGGGTGCTCGCCAGCGGTGGTGCGCTCGATCTCTCGCTGCCCTGGAACCCGCCGCTGGCGGCCTTCCACCTGCGGATCGACCCGCTCGCGGCGGCGTTCCTCGTCCCGCTCTTCGCGCTCGGCATCCCGGCCTCGCTCTTCGGCGCCTGGTACCTGCGCCCGCAGCTCGGCCGGCGCGGGCTGGGCGCCTTCCTGTGCGCCTACGACCTCTTCCTCGCCACCCTGGCCCTGGTGTTCGCGGCGCGCGACGCGGTCCTGCTCCTCGCCGCCTGGGAGGCGATGGCCATCACCTCCTTCCTGCTCGTCTCCTTCGATCACCAGGAGGCGGAGGTGCGGCGCGCGGGGCTGGTCTACCTCGTCGCCTCCCACCTGGGCGCGGCCTTCCTCTTCGCCCTCTTCCTCCTCCTCGGCCGGGAGGCGGGCTCCTTCGACCTCGACGCCATCGCGGCGGTGCGCGGCGGGGCGGTGGCGCCGGCCCTGGCGTTCGCGCTGGCGCTGGTCGGCTTCGGGGTGAAGGCCGGCCTGCCCCCGCTCCACCTCTGGCTGCCGGAGGCCCACCCGGCCGCCCCGAGCCACGTCTCGGCGGTGATGTCCGGCGTGCTGGTGAAGGCCGGGGTCTACGGCATCCTGCGGGTGGTGACGCTCCTGCCCCCGCCCCCGGTGGCCCACGGGGTGGCGCTCCTGCTCCTCGGCCTCGCCGGCGCGCTCGGCGGCATCACCCTCGCGCTCGGCCAGCGCGACCTGAAGCGCGCCCTCGCCTGCTCCACCATCGAGAACGTCGGCATCCTCACCGCCGCGCTCGGGACCGCGCTCTCGGCGCGGGCGCTCGGCTCGCCGGCCCTGGCTGGCCTGGCCGCGCTCGCCGCCCTGTTCCACGTCTGGAACCACGCGCTCATGAAGGGGCTGGCCTTCCTCTCCGCCGGCGCGGTGGTGCACGCCACGCACACCCGCGATCTGGAGCGGATGGGAGGGCTGTGGGCGCGGCTGCCGGCGGTGGGCGCGCTCTTCCTCGCCGCCTGCGCCGCGCTCTCGGCCCTGCCGCCGTTCAACGGCTTCGCCTCCGAGTGGCTGATCTTCACCGCCCTCCTGCGGGGCGCCGTCTCCGCTCCGGGCGCCGCCGGGCTCTGCGCGGCGCTGGCGCTCACCGCGCTGGCGCTGGTGAGCGGCCTCGCCGCCCTGGCCTTCACCCGGCTCGCCGGCGTGGCGCTCCTCGGCGAACCGCGCAGCGAGGAGGCCCGCTCCGCCCACGCGCCCGGCCCCGCCGCCTGGGGACCGCTGCTCGCCCTCGCCCTCGCCTGCCTCGCCCTCGGGCTCTTCCCCGGCGCCGCCCTGCGGCTGCTCGCGCCGGCCGCCGGGCAGCTCCTCGACCTTCCCCCGGCCGAGGTCCTCGCCTCCGCCGGGCCGGCGGTGCGGCTGGGCGGCGCGCTCCCGCGCGGCGTGCTCGCCTTCCTCGCGCTCGGGCTCGCGCTCGAGCTGTGGCGGCGGCGCCAGGTGCGCCGGCGCGGGCAGGCGCGCGCGGAGACCTGGGGCTGCGGGTTCACCCGGGCCTCGCCCCGCGTCCAGTACACCGCCTCCTCCTTCTCCCAGCTCCTGCTCTCCACGCTCGCGCCGCGCCTGCTCCAGCCGCGCGCGCGGGTGACGCCGCCCCGCGGGGTCTTCCCCGGGCCGGCCCGCTTCGAGCAGCGCGTGCAGGATCCGGCGGAGGAGCGGCTCTTCGGGCCGCTCTTCCACGCCACCGCGCGGCGCTTCCGGCAGCTGCGCGGGCTGCAGTCGGGCAAGCTCAACCTGCAGCTGCTCTACACCCTCGTCACGCTGGTGGCGCTGGTGGTCCTCCTCGCCCTGCGGAGCGCGCCGTGACCGCCCACGCCGCCCTCCGCGCGCTGCTCCAGGTCGCGCTGCTGGTGGTCCTGCCGCCGCTCCTCCCGGGGATCGTCGCGCGCGTGAAGGCGCGGGTGGCCGGCCGGCAGGGGCCGCCGCTGCTGCAGCTCTACTTCGACCTCGCGCGCCTCGTCCGCAAGGGCGAGGTGAAGAGCCGCACCGCCGGGCCCGTCTTCCACCTGGGGCCGGTGGTGGGCGCGGCGGGGGCGCTCGCCGCCGGGCTGCTGGTGCCGGGGCCCGGCGCGCCGGCCCTGCTGTCCTTCCCCGGCGACCTGTTCCTGCTCACCGGGCTCCTCGCCGCCGGGCGGTTCGCCACCGTGCTCGCGGCGCTCGACACCGGCTCGGCCTTCGAGGGCATGGGCGCCGCCCGCGAGGTCACCTTCGCGAGCCTGGCCGAGCCGGCCCTCTTCGTCTGCCTGCTCGTCCTCTCGCGCGCCACCGGCGAGCTCTCGCTCTCGGGGGTCCTCGGCCCGGCCCTCCCGGCGGCCTGGGCCCAGTGGGCGCCGGCGCTGCTGCTCTGCGCGGTGGCGCTCTTCGTCCTCGCCCTCGCCGAGAACGCGCGCATCCCGGTGGACGATCCCACCACCCACCTCGAGCTCACCATGATCCACGAGGTCATGGTGCTCGACCACTCCGGGCCCGACTTCGCCCTGGTGCTCTACGGCGCCGCGGTGAAGCTGTACGTGTTCGGCGCGCTCCTGGCGCGGCTCGCGCTCGGCGGCACCGGCCGCGGCATCCTCCCCGGCGCCGTCGGGCTGCTCGCCGGGCTCGCCCTCTTCGCCGGCGCCGTCGGGCTGGTCGAGTCCTCGATGGCCCGCCTGCGGCTGGTGCGGGTGCCGCAGCTGCTGGTCGGCGCCGGCGTCCTCTCCCTCTTCGCCTTCGTGCTCCTGGTGCGCTGATGGCGACCTTCGCCCAGACGGTCTTCATCCTGGTGGTGATGATCGACTTCTTCGTGCTCGCCTCGTCGCGGCTCAAGGCGGCCATCGCGGCGGTGGCGGCGCAGGGGGCCCTGCTGGCCCTCCTGCCGCTCCTGCTCGCGCCGCAGGAGCTGCACGTGCTGCACGTGCTGGCGCTCTCGCTGGGCGCGCTCCTGGTGAAGGGCATCGGCATCCCCTTCCTGCTCCGCTGGGCCATGCGCGAGGCCTCGGTGTCGCGCGAGGTCGAGCCGGTGGTGGGCTACGTGCCCTCGCTGGCGCTGGGCGGGCTGGGGGTGATGCTGGCCTTCGCCTTCTCCGCCACCCTCCCCATCCCCACGCCGGAGAAGCACCCGTACCTGGTGGCCACCTCGCTCTCCACGGTCTGGACCGGCCTCTTGCTGGTCGTGAGCCGGCAGAAGGCGGTCTCGCAGGTGCTCGGGTTCCTGGTGCTCGAGAACGGGGTGTTCGTCTTCGGCCTGCTGCTCAGCGACTTCATGCCCTGGATGGTCGAGGCGGGCGTGCTGCTCGACCTCTTCGCCGCCGTGTTCGTGATGGGCATCGTCATCTTCCACATCCACCGGACCTTCTCGTCGCTCGACACCGGGAAGCTCTCCGCGCTCCGGGACTGACGCATGGCCCTGGTCGTCCTCCTCCCGCTGCTGCTCGGCGCCCTGGCCTTCGCGCTCCCCTCGCGGCGCGAGCGGCCGCTGCTGCTCCTCGCCGGGGCGGTGGGCCACTCCGCCGGGGTGGCCTGGCTCTGGGCGCGGCCGGGCCGCGGCCTCGAGGGCTGGCTCGCGCTCGACGCGCCCGGCAAGGTGATCCTGGCCACCGTCTCGGCGCTCTTCCTCGCCTCGGCCGCCTACGCCCAGCGCTACCTGCGCCTGCGCGACGACCGCGAGAACCGCATCTTCGTGGGCGGCCTCCTGGTGCTGCTCTCGGCCCTCTCGGTGGTGGCCCTGGCGCAGCACCTCGGGATCCTCTGGGTGGCCATCGAGGTGACCACCCTCACCACCGCGCCGCTCATCTACTTCGACCGCGACGCCCGCTCGCTCGAGGCCTCCTGGAAGTACCTGCTGGTCTGCTCGCTGGGCGTCGCCCTGGCGCTGCTCGGGACCTTCTTCCTCGCGCTCTCGAGCGCCGGGCCGGGCGGGCCGCACTCGCTGGTGGTGGGGGAGCTGGTGGCCGCCGGGCCCTCGCTGTCGCGCCCCTGGGTGCGGGCGGCCTTCGTGTTCCTCCTCGTGGGCTACGGCACGAAGATGGGGCTCGCGCCGCTCCACTCCTGGAAGCCGGACGCCTACGGCGAGGCGCCCGGCCTGCTCGGCGCGATCCTCTCGGGCGGCATCACCAGCGCCGCCTTCCTGGCGCTGGCGCGGGTGCTCCAGGTCTGCGGGGCCGCCGGCGAGGGCGCCTTCGCGCGCCAGGCGCTGCTCGCCATGGGGCTGCTCTCGATGGCGCTCGCCGGGATCTTCATCGTCGGCCAGCGCGACTACAAGCGGATGCTGGCCTACTCCTCCGTGGAGCACATGGGGATCCTGGCCGTCGGCCTCGGCGTGGGCGGCGCCGCCGGCGCCGGCGCCTTCTTCCACGCCCTCAACAACGGGCTGGTGAAGGGCGTGCTCTTCCTCGCCGCCGGCTCCATCCACCGCTCCTACGGGACCAAGCAGGTGGACGAGGTGCGCGGCGCGCTGCGGCGGCTCCCGCTCTCCGGGCCGCTCTTCCTGGCCGGCTTCTTCGCGGTGACCGGCGCGCCGCCCTTCGGCCCCTTCTTCAGCGAGCTCACCATCCTGCGCGGCGTGTTCGCGAGCGGGCACGCCCTCGCCGGCTGCCTGTTCCTCGCCTTCGTGGCGGTGATCTTCGTCGGCATGGGCGCCATCGTGCTGGGCGTGGTCCAGGGCGACCCGGCCGGCTGCCCCGAGCGGCCCGGGCAGGAGGACGGCTGGGGCAACGCCGCCCCGGCGCTGGCGCTCCTCGCGGCCTCGCTGGCGCTCGGGCTCTACCTGCCGCCCTCGCTGCGCGACCTCTTCACCGCCGCCTCGGCGACCGTCGGAGGCCCGCGGTGAGCCGGCTGCTCCCGATCGAGAACGGGACCGCGGTCGCGGTCGCCGAGGTCCCGGTCCTCGCGCCCCTCGCGTTCCAGGCGCTCCTCGGCGAGACGCTCGAGGCCGGCGGCCGGCTGGTGGCCTACGCCGGCGAGCGCGGGCCCCAGGGGGTGCGGCTCACGGCGCTGGTCGCCGACGACGCCGCCGGCCGGCTCGGGCTGGCGGCCACCCTGCCGGGCGACTCGCTCCCCTCGCTCGCCCGCGAGTTCCCCTCGGTGGAGCGCTTCGAGCGGGCGCTGTTCGAGGAGTGCGGGGTTCGGCCGGAGGGGCACCCCTGGCTCAAGCCGGTGCGGGAGAGCCTGCCCGACGACGTGCCGCTCTACGCCATGCAGGGCGAGGCGCTGCACGAGGTGGCGGTGGGCCCGGTCCACGCCGGCATCATCGAGCCCGGCCACTTCCGCTTCCAGTGCCACGGCGAGCACGTGTTCCACCTCGAGATCCAGCTCGGCTACCAGCGCCGCGGGGTGGAGCGGCTCCTCGAGGCGGCGAACGGCGCCCGGGCGCTCGCGCTGGCGGAGTCGATCGCCGGGGACACCGCCATCGGGCACGGCCTCGCGCACGTCGCCGCGGTCGAGGCGCTCGCCGGGGTCGAGGCGCCGCCGCGGGCCCAGGCGTTGCGGGCGGTGGCGCTCGAGCTGGAGCGGCTCGCCAACCACGTGGGCGACCTCGGCGCCATCGCCGGCGACGTCGGCTACCTGCCCTCGGCGTCCTACCTGGGCGCGCTGCGGGCCGAGTACCTGAACGCCCTGGCCGAGCTCTGCGGCAACCGGTTCGGGCGGGGGCTGCTGGTCCCCGGCGGCGTCCGCTTCGACCTCGATCCGGCGGAGGCCGCCCGGCTGGCGGACCGGCTGGCGGGCGCGCTCGCCAAGGTGCGCGATGCCACCCGGCTCCTGCTGCGCTCGCCCTCGGCGCGCAACCGCACCGACGGCACCGGCGCCCTCACCCGGTCCCTCTGCGACGAGCTCGGACTGGTCGGCCCGTGCGCCCGCGCCTGCGGCGCCGGGCGGGACGTCCGGCGCGATCACCCGGCCGGCCACTACCGCCAGGACCGGCCGCCGGTGGCGAGCGCGGAGTCGGGGGACGTGTACGCCCGGGCCCTGGTGCGGCTGCTGGAGACCGAGCGGAGCGCGCAGTTCGTGGACCGGACCCTGCAGCTCCTCCCCGACGGGCCGGCGCGCCTCCCCTGCCCGCCGCCGGCGCCGGGGCGGCTGGCGGCGTCGCTCGTCGAGGGCTGGCGCGGCGAGCTGGCGCACCTCGTCGGCAGCGGCGAGGGCGGCCGCTTCGCCCGCTACGCGGTGAAGGACCCCTCGTTCCATGACTGGGCCGGCCTGGCGCAGGCGCTCCGGGGCGAGCAGATCTCCGACTTCCCGCTCTGCAACAAGAGCTTCAACCTCTCCTATGCGGGGCACGACCTGTGATCGACCTGCTGCGCGTGCGCGCCCGGCTCGGCCGCCAGACCGTGGCCTACCCGGAGGGCCCGGCCCGGTTCCCGGAGCGCTTCCGCGGCCGCCCGGCGCTCGACCCCTCGCGCTGCCCGGACGGCTGCCGCGCCTGCGCCGAGGCCTGCCCGGCCGGCGCGGTGCTCGCCCCGGGCACGCCCGGGATGAAGCTCGACCTCGGCCGCTGCACCTTCTGCCCCGGCTGCGAGGAGGCCTGCCCGGCGGGCGCGCTGCGCTTCACCCGCGACTACCGGCTCGCCGCCCGCAGCCGCGAGGCGCTGAAGGTGTCGGGCGACGAGCCGCTCCTCGCCGAGGCGCTCGGGGCGGAGCTGCGCCGGCTCCTCGGGCGCTCGCTCCGGCTCCGCCAGGTCTCGGCCGGCGGCTGCAACGGCTGCGAGGCGGAGCTGAACGCCGCCGGCAACATCCAGTTCGACCTCTCCCGCTTCGGCATCCAGTTCGTGGCCTCGCCGCGGCACGCCGACGGGGTGGTGGTGACCGGGCCGGTGTCGGACCACATGCGCGAGGCGCTGCGGCGCACCTGGGAGGCCACCCCGGCGCCCAGGCTCCTCGTCGCCGTGGGCGCCTGCGCCATCTCCGGCGGGATCTTCGAAGGCGGCAGCGTCGCCGGCGGGGCCGCGGCGGCGCTCCCGGACGTGCCGGTGGATCTCTTCATCCCCGGCTGCCCGCCGCACCCGATCACGCTCCTCGACGGGCTGCTCCGGCTGCTGGGGCGGGTGTCGGGAGATCGGCTCCAGCTGGCCGCGACCGGGCTGGTCGGGCCGGCGCGCCCGGAGTGACGGGCGGGTTCCCCGCGCGCGCCACGCGCGAGCCCGGGGCCGAGCCGCGGGCCGGTTCTGGCGGCGCCGCGCCCCGGTGGTAGGCTCCGCCGCCGATGGCCTCCCGCTCCGCCGCCGCGCCCCGCTGGCTGCTCCCCTTCGTCGCCGCCGCGGTGCTCGCCGGCGCCGCCCTCCGGCTCGCCTGGCCGGCCGACATGGAGTGGAAGGCCGACGAGCAGCAGATGTACGCGCTCGCCGGGGACCTCGCCCGCGGCGGCCCGCTGCCCTGGGTCGGGATGTCGTCCGGCGTGGGCACGCGCAACCCGGGGATGAGCGTCTGGGCCTTCGCCGCCGTCTGGCGCGCCTTCGACGTCCGCTCGCCGCTCGGCCTCGGGCGGGCGGTGATGACCCTCAACGCGGCCGCCCTGCTCGGGCTCCTCGCCTTCGCGCTCACGCGTCGCCGGGAGGAGCGGGAGGGATGGCTCTGGGCCGCGGCGCTCGGCGCCGCCAACCCGGGCGCGCTGCAGCTCCAGCGCAAGATCTGGGCGCAGTCGATCCTGCCGCTCCCCACCCTCGCGTTCCTGGCCGCCTTCGCGCACCGGCGCACGATCGCCGGCGCCTTCCTGTGGGGGCTCCTCGGCGCCTGCCTCGGCCAGGTCCACATGAGCGGCTTCTTCCTCGCCTTCGGCGTGGCGCTCTGGACGGCGCTCCTCGACCGGGGCGGGCGCGCCGAGGAGAAGGCGCCGGTGCGCTGGGGAACCTGGCTCGCCGGCTCCGCGGTGGGGGCGCTGCCGCTCGTCCCCTGGGCGCGCGCGGTGCTGCTCGCGCCGGGCGGCGCGCCGGCGCGGAGCCTGGCGCACGTCCAGGAGCTGGGCTTCTGGCGCGACTGGCTGCTCGACCTCGGCGGCCTGCAGCTGCAGTACAGCCTGCGGCGCGACTACCCCGCCTTCCTCGCCGGCCCGCGCGTGCTCGGGTTCCCCACCTACGGCGCGCTGGCGCTGCAGACGGCGCTCCTCGCCGCCGTGGTGGCGGCGCTGATCCTCGGCGCGCGGGCGCTCCTGCGCGGCTCCAGCCTGCGCGAGCGACTGCTCTCGGCCAGCACGGCCTCGCTGCTGCAGAACGGGACCTTCCTGGTGATGGGGGCGGCCATCACCCTCTCCGGCATCAAGGCCCGCCCGCACTACCTGCTGGTCGCGTTCCCGCTGACCTACCTCTGGCTGGCGCGGCTCGCGCTCTGGCACGCCGCCGGGAGGAAGCTGCTCGCGGCCAGCTGCGCCCTCTACCTGGCGCTCTCGGGGGCGTTCCTGCTCCACGTCCACCGGCACGGCGGCGCGCCGGGCGGGGACTACGGCCGGTCGTGGATGGCGCAGCGGAGGTAGCCTCGCGTGAGCGCTCCTTCCCTCCCCGCCGCGTGGGGAGGGTCGGGGAGGAGCGGCCCCGAGGCGGCGCTCAGCTCCCGGCGCGCTCGAGCACCATCTCGCTCGCCTGGAACGAGCGCTTCCACTCGCCCACGTCCCGGAAGCCGAAGCGGGCGTAGAGCTCCTGCGCGTCCTTGGTGGCGAGGCGGACCACCGAGGCGGTGCGCACCGCGGGGTGGCCGAGGAGCAGGGTCATGAGCGCCGTGCCGAGGCCGCGGCCGCGCCAGGGCCGGTCCACCACCACGTCGTAGATCCAGGCGGTCTTGCCGTCGCTCGCGGCCCGGGCGCTGGCGATGACCAGCCCCTCGTCACGCGCCCCGACCCAGGCCTGCGAGAGCTGGTGCGCGCGCGCGATCTGCTCCGGCCGCAGCCCGGCGAGCCAGTATTCGCCCTCGAGCAGCTTCACCACCTGCGGGAGGTCGGAGGGGTCCGTTCCCAGGGCGCAGGTGAGCGGCACCCCTCCCGCCCAGCCGAGGAATGCGGGGACGGGCACCGCCGGGTTGGCGGCCCGGATCGCCTCGATCGCTCGCGGGTCCCCGGGGAGCCCGCGCTCCCAGAGCTTCTCGAGCACCCTCGCCAGCTCGGTGGGCTCGCGGTTCTGGCCGAGCTTGGCCTTGCCGTCGAGGTGCTCGATGGGCATGCGCAGCACCAGCAGCTCGTCGATCGCCTGCTGGTAGAAGGCGTCCTCGGCGGAGAGCGGCCGGAAGCCGCCCTCCGGCTGGTACTTGGCCATGAAGGCCCGCAGGACGCGCGCCTTCTCGGCGCGCTCCTTCACCGCCTCGAGGTGCCCGTGCGCCTGCACGCTCCGGTAGAAGGTCGTGGCGACGCAGGCGCGCTCGGCGTCGATCAGGAAGCTCGGGATCTCGGCCACCACCTCCTCGGCCGAGACCACCGCCGGCATGCCGATGGTGGTCCCCTTCTCCCCCGCGCCGGAGCCGTGGAAGAAGACCGCGTCCTCCATCACCACCGCGTTGGAGGCGCGCAGCACCGGCTGGCGCACCGGCGTGGTGGTGGCGAGGTGCACCACCCGCGCCTCGGAGAGCAGGTCGATCGACTCCTCCCGGGCCATGCCGAAGAAGGCTTCCTTGCGCATGTGCGGAAGTGTGTCACGACTCGCCGCGGGCGGCGAGGACGAGCGCGGTGCGCCGATCGTGGAGCCCCTTCTCGAGGCCGGCGGGGAGCTGGTGCGGGTTCACGAAGCGCTTCACGCCCGGGTGCAGCAGCGCCAGCTGGGACTGGACGCGGGCGCGCGCGTCCTCGAGCGTGGGGCGCGGCCCGGAAGACCGGCCGGCCCGGAAGACCGGCTGGAGCAGATCCTCGCCCTTCGCGCCCGGGTCGAGCGTCTTGCGGCGGGTGAGGTCGAGGGGGTCGACGATGGTGACCGGGTCGGGGATGCCGCTCCACTCGTCGTAGATGGCGTCGGCGACGATCTTCCCGTCCTCCACGAAGCGCCGGACCTGCAGCAGCCCCGGGATGGTGGTCTTCTCCAGCCGCTCCGAGAGCTTGACCCGGTACTTCCAGTCCTCGCCGGGGCGCTTCACCGCCGTGAGCTTGTAGACCCCGCCGAGCGCGCCGTCGGAGGCGCCGGTGACGAGCCGCGTGCCCACGCCCCAGGCGGCGACGCGGGCCCCCTGCTCCTTGAGGCTGTCGATGATGA
>JAJXVM010000031.1 GCA_021782135.1 Myxococcales bacterium
ATCCGCGCGCAGCCCTGGAGCCCGTACCTCCCGGGCAACGGCTCGAAGCAGAGCATGTGATCCGGCGCCCTTCGATCCGCGCCATGCGCCCCCTCCTCCCGCTCCTCGCCGTCGCGCTCCTCGCCCTCGAGGCGGCGCGCGCCGCCCTCGACGCCGACGCGGTCCGGCGGCTCGGCTCCGACGACTGGGACGAGAAGATCGCCGCCGTGGAGCGGCTCGCGCGGCAGGCGGATCCGGCGGCGGCGGGCCTCCTCCAGGCGCTCGCCGAGGACGAGCTCCAGGTGGCCGGCGGGCGCGTCCTGCGCCTCGACGGGGAGCGCTATCGGGACGCCGTCACCGGGGCCGAGGTCCAGCCGGCCCCGGAGGGCGCCGAGTCATTCACCGTCGACAACCGCGTGCGGGGCGTGATCGCGACGGCCCTCGCCGCGCTCCGGCTCGACGACCCCGACCGCGTCGTCCGCCGGGACGCCGCGCGGGAGCTGGCCTCGGCGGCCTCCCCCGCGCTCGCCCCCGCGCTCGGGCGCGCCCTCGGGCGAGAGCGCGACGGGGAGGTGAAGCAGCTGCTCGCGCTGGCCTACGCCCAGGCGACGCTGCGGAGCCCGGAACCCGCCGCGCGGCTCGCGGCCGTGCGGGCGCTGCGGGGGAGCGGCGGCCCCGCGGTGGAGGGACTCCTCGCCGGGCTGCTGCGCGACGGGGCCGAAGCCGATCCCGCGGTGCGGCGGGAGGCCCTCGTCTCGCTGAGCGCCGTTCGCCACCGGCTCGCGGTCGGGGAGCTCGTGGGCCGGGTCTTCTCCGGCCTCTCCCTCGGCAGCATCCTGCTCCTCGCCGCGCTCGGGCTCGCCGTCACCTACGGCCTCATGGGCGTCATCAACATGGCCCACGGCGAGCTGCTCATGGTCGGCGCCTACGCGACCTGGGGGGTGCAGGGGATCTTCGCGCGCCGCTGGCCCGCGGCGGCGGAGTGGTACGTGGTGGCCGCGGTCCCGGTCGCCTTCCTCTCCGCGGCGCTGGTGGGCGCGGTCCTGGAGCGCGCCGTGATCCGCTTCCTGTACGGTCGGCCCCTCGAGACGCTCCTCGCCACCTGGGGCGCGAGCCTGATCCTGGTCCAGGCGGCGCGCTCCGTCTTCGGCGCGCAGAACGTGAACGTCGCCAACCCGGCCTGGATGTCCGGCGGCGTCCAGGTGATGGTCAACGCGGTCCTGCCCTGGAACCGGATCGTGATCGGGGTCTTCTCGCTGCTCGTGCTGGCCCTGGTCTGGCTGGTCATGAACCGGACCCGCTTCGGCCTCTTCCTCCGGGCGGTGACGCAGAACCGCGCCATGGCCGGGTGCGTGGGCGTGCCCACCAGCCGGCTCGACACGCTCGCCTTCGCGGCCGGCGCCGGCGTGGCCGGGCTGGGGGGCGTGGCCCTCTCGCAGATCGGCAACGTCGGGCCGGAGATGGGCCAGGGCTACATCGTGGACTCGTTCCTGGTGGTCGTGCTCGGCGGGGTCGGGCAGCTCGCCGGCGCGGTCTGGGCAGCCCTGGGGTTGGGCGTGATCTCCAAGTTCCTCGAGGGCTGGTCCGGCGCGGTGATCGCCAAGATCGCCGTCCTGGCCTTCGTGGTGATCTTCATCCAGCGCCGCCCGCAGGGGCTCTTCGCCCTCCGGGGCCGGTTCGCGGAAGACTGAGATGGACGCCGTCGCTCGCCCCCCGCTCCCGCGCTGGCACCTCCCCATGCCCCGCTCCGGCTGGGCGGCGCTCGGGGGCTTCTGCCTCGTCGCCTTCCTGGTCGTCCCGGCGCTGCACCTGCTCGCGCCGGCCGGGAGCGCGCTCCACCTCTCCGACTACGCCGTCACGCTCGGCGGCAAGGTGATGTGCTACGCCATCGTCGCGCTCGCGCTCGACCTGGTCTGGGGGTACGGCGGCATCCTCTCGCTCGGCCACGGCCTCTTCTTCGCCCTCGGCGGCTACGCCTTCGGGATGTACCTGATGCGCGCCATCGGGCGGGAGGGCGTCTACCAGTCGGACCTCCCCGACTTCATGGTCTTCCTCGACTGGAAGTCGCTGCCCTGGTACTGGCGCGGGACCGAGCACGCCCCCTGGGCGCTGGCGCTGGTGGTGCTGGCGCCGGCGCTGGTGGCGCTGGTCTTCGGCTGGTTCGCGTTCCGCTCGCGCATCCGCGGGGTCTACTTCTCGATCATCACCCAGGCGCTCACGCTCGCGGCGATGCTGCTCTTCTTCCGCAACGAGACCGGCTTCGGCGGCAACAACGGGTTCACCGACTTCAAGCGGATCCTGGGCCACTCCATCACCTCTCCGGCCACCCGCGTGGCCCTCTTCGCGCTCACCGCGGCGGCCCTCGCCGGCAGCCTCCTGCTGTGCCGCTGGCTGGTCTCCTCCCGGTACGGCCGGGTGCTCACCGCGATTCGCGACGCCGAGCCGAGGGTCCGGTCGCTGGGGTACGAGCCGGCCCGCTACAAGCTCTTCGCCTGGACGTCGTCGGCGGCGCTCTGCGGCGTGGCCGGCGCGCTCTACGTGCCGCAGGTGGGCATCATCAACCCCTCCGAGATGTCGCCCGCCGCCTCGATCGAGATCGCCGTCTGGGTCGCGGTGGGCGGGCGCGGCACGCTCGTCGGCCCCGTGCTCGGGGCGGCGCTGGTGAACCTGGCGAAGAGCTGGTTCACGGTGGCCTTCCCGGCGTTCTGGAACGTCTTCCTCGGGCTGCTGTTCATCGCGGTGACGCTCTTCCTGCCCGGCGGGCTGGTCGGGCTCTGGCGCAGGCTGACGCGCCGGGCGGAGGCGAAGGCGTGATCGAGCCCCGCCCGCCCGCGCCGCTCCCCCCCGGCTTCGCGCCAGGCGCCTCGGTCCACGCCGTCCGCCCCGGCGCGCTCGACGTCTCGCACCGGGTGATCCTCTACCTCGAGGACCTCACCGTCGCCTTCGACGGCTTCCGCGCCCTGAACCGGCTCACGCTCTACGTCGAGGCGGGCGAGCTCCGCTGCCTCATCGGGCCGAACGGCGCCGGCAAGACCACGCTCATGGACGTGATCACCGGGAAGACCCGCCCCGACTCCGGGACCGCCTTCTTCGGCCAGAGCCTCGACCTCACGCGGATGGACGAGGCGGCGATCGCCGAGGCGGGCATCGGGCGGAAGTTCCAGAAGCCCACCGTGTTCGAGCGGCACTCGGTCTTCGACAACCTCGAGCTGGCCATGAAGGCCGACAGGCGGGTCCGGGGGAGCTTCCTCGCCCGGCTCGACGGCGAGGCGCGTGGCCGGATCGACGAGACCCTCCGCACCATCCGGCTCGGCCACCTCGCCCGGCGGCCGGCCGGGACGCTGTCGCACGGCCAGAAGCAGTGGCTCGAGATCGGGATGCTGCTGGTGCAGGAGCCGAAGCTGCTGCTGCTCGACGAACCGGTCGCCGGGATGACCGACGAGGAGCGCGAGCGGACCGCCGAGCTCATCGTCTCCCTCGCCGGCGCGCGCTCCGTCCTGGTGGTGGAGCACGACATGGACTTCGTGGCCCGGCTGGGCGGCAAGGTGACGGTGCTGCACGAGGGCGCGGTGCTGGCGGAGGGGCCGCTCGAGCAGGTGCAGCGGGATCCGCGGGTCATCGAGGTCTACCTGGGGAGGTGAGATGCTCACGGTCGAGGGGCTGAACCAGCGCTACGGCGGCAGCCACATCCTGCGCGGCGTCTCCTTCGAGGCGCCGCCCGGCGAGGTCACGGTGCTGCTGGGCCGCAACGGCGTGGGCAAGACCACCCTGCTCAAGACGCTCATGGGGCTCGTGCCGGCCGCCTCGGGGCGGGTCACCTTCCTCGGCCAGGAGCTGAGCCGGGCGCCGAGCCACCGGCGCGTCCAGGCCGGGATCGGCTACGTGCCGCAGGGGCGGGAGATCTTCCCGCGCCTCACGGTGGAGGAGAACCTGCGCATGGGGCTGGCCTCGCTGCCGGGCGGCGCGCGCGTGCCGGACCGGGTGTTCGAGCTCTTCCCGGCGCTCCGGACCATGCTGCGGCGCCGCGGCGGCGACCTCTCCGGCGGCCAGCAGCAGCAGCTCGCCATCGCCCGCGCGCTGGCCATGCGGCCGAGGCTGCTCATCCTCGACGAGCCGACGGAGGGCATCCAGCCCTCGGTCATCCAGGAGATCGAGCGCGTCATCCGCGCCCTGGCCGCCGAGGGCAGCATGGCCATCCTGCTGGTCGAGCAGTACTACGAGTTCGCGCGGAGCCTCGCCGGCCGCTACCTGGTCATGCAGCGCGGCGAGATCGTGCGGCGGGGCGAGGGGAGCGCGATGGAGCGCGACGGGGTGCGGGGGCTGCTGGCGCTTTGAGGCGGCCGAGGGAGCGGAGCCCCCTCAGGACTCCGGAGCCGCGGCGGGCCGCCGCAGCTGCAGCAGCATCCAGCCCACCGTGCCGAGCCCCGCCACGAGCAGCGCCACAAAGAGCCCGATCACGCCCCACTGCGGCGCCGCCCGCATGGCGCCGAGGTCGAGCGCGCCGCGGAGCGCCTCCGTCCGGACCGCCGCGCGCATGGCGATCATGAGGAGCACCACCGCGAGCGCGTGGCCGGCGGCGGCCACCACCGCCGGGAGCGGGTCCTCGCGCCGGGGGAGCCTCCAGGCGAGGAGGATCATGGAGGCGGTGAGCAGGACGGAGAGCAGCAGGGGCCCGGTGGCCGCCGGGCTCCCGCCCAGGAAGAGCGCCCGCTGGGGCGCCGGCAGCGCCCCCAGGAACCAGCCCCCGAGCGCGGCCTCGAGGGCGGTGGCGAGCGCGAAGCCGCGGGCGCCGAGGGACACCAGCCGCCGGCCGTCCTCGCCCCGGCGCACCGCCCGGGCGCCCAGGAACGCCACCCAGAGCCCGGCCAGCGCCACCGCGCCGATCACCATGTGGAGCCAGCGCGGGAGGAGCGTCGGGTCGGAGAGGTTCAGCCAGGCGCCGGTGGGATCCGCCACGTACATCCGGTAGTGGCGCGCCGGGGCCAGCATCAGCGTCATGAGGTTCGTGTAGACGAACGAGACCGCCAGCAGCGCGGCGAAGGCCGCCGCCCCGACCGCGAGCGCCGCCCGCGGGTTCCGGTCCTGGCGCAGGGCGCGGAAGTAGTAGCCGTAGTAGCCCGCCATGAGGAGGGCCACCACCGAGAGCCACGGCCGGGCCATGAGCACGCTCGCCGCGTAGAAGACCGGGCCGTAGAGCACCTGCAGGAAGAGGAGCGTCGCCACCCCGGTGGTCACCGCCGCCGCGGTCCAGTACGGCAACCACTTCGCGAGCCGGTGCGCCAGGGCGTCCATGGCCGGGTCGCCCCGCCGGGCTCCGGCCACGAGCGCCCAGAAGCCGCCGCCCAGCATCACGCTCATGGGGACGACGTGGAGGACGAAGCAGAGCGTCAGGAAGGCCTGGAGCAGCCAGACCGGGGCGGGGAGGGGGATGGCGTCGATCGCCGGCACGACGATGGGGTCGGTCATGTCAGGGCCCTCACTTCTCCGCCGCGAGCGTGGCGAGATATCCGGCGAGCACCTTGCGCTCTCGCTCGTCGGTGACGTCCATGCCGGTCATCCCGGCGTTGAGCTGGGAGAGCTTCCCCAGGTTCTCGTAGGCCACCGCCGCGCTCCAGCCCTTCACCTTGGGCCGCAGCGGGTTCGAGCCCTTCGGGTCGTCGAGGTCGTGGCAGGCCAGGCACTTGTCCTGCAGGAGGGCCTTGCCGTCCGCGACCTTCGCGCCCGGGGCCCCGGCCGGCTCCTGCGGCTCGAGCTCGCCGTCGAGCCCGCCCAGCCAGAGCGCGAGGTCGTGCGCCTCCTCGGCGGTGCCGGGGAAGGGCGGCATGCGGCCGCGCAGCTTGTCGAGCCGCCCCACCATGGTGGCGATGGCGGCGACCGGCTTGTGATCCACGAACCGCCGGATGGCGCGGTAGCCGCCGACGGTGTGGCAGCCCCGGCAGGCGACCCGGAACACCTCGGCGCCGCGCTCGGCTTCGGTGAGCGGCGCGCCATCCTTGCCCTTCACCCAGCGGGCCGCGGGGAGCAGCCCGCTCGCGCGGGTCGCCTCCGCCTCGGCCGGGGTGAGCCCGTTCACGTAGAGGTAGCCGCCGGAAGGGTTCCCGATGACGAACGGCTTGCGGATCGACTCGCGCACCAGCTCGGCGCCGCCGATGGACCCGTAGCCGAGCAGCAGCAGGGCCGCGCCCACCGGCAGGTTGACGATGCCGGGGCGGCGCCGGGAGAGCAGCGCCACCGCGGCGAGGAGCAGCCCGTAGGCGACCGCGCAGCCCACCACCAGCCGGAAGGCGAGGGCGGCCGCCGGCACCGCGCCCCGGATCACCTCGAGCGCGCCGGGGGCGCTCTTGAGGTAGAGCACCGCCGCGAGCGGGCCGGCGAGCGTGGCGGGCAACGCCCAGAGCGCGGCGTAGCGGGCGAGCTTCGAGCGTTCCCGCAGCGGCTCGCGCCAGGCGGTGGCGAGCACGTACAGGCCGGCGAAGGCCACCGCGGCGAGGGTGCGCAGCACCAGCGAGGGCCAGTAGGTGGGGTTGAAGAAGCCGTGGCCGAAGGAGCGGGTGGCCGGGTCGAGCCAGTCGCCCGGGGTGAACATGAACGAGAGGATCCCGTTGATGATCACCAGGCTCATGAAGGCGGCGCCGAAGTAGATCCAGCCCACCGCGACGTGCGTGGGGCGGTCGAGCCGATCCCAGGTGCTGGCGTAGACCACCGCGGCGGCGATCTCGACGAAGAAGAAGACCCACTCGATGGCCCACCCCCACACGAAGATGTGGATGAGCGAGGAGGTGGCGGCCGGGTGCACCAGGCCGATGGTGAACCAGATGCCCACGCCGGAGACCGCGCCGAAGACCAGCGTGAGCAGGGCGAAGAACTTGGCGTGGCGGCGGAGCCAGGAGAGCAGGGCCGCGTCGCCGGTCCGGTACGCGCGCCGCTCGGCCAGGACCAGGAAGAGCCCGCCCCCGACGGCGAAGTGCGAGACGAAGACGTGGGTGACGGCGACCAGCGCGATGAGCAGCCCGCCTCCCAGCTCGAGCTGCCAGACCGGGTAGTTCACTTGGCCTCCCGCGCCGGGAGCGGCGGCTCCCGCGCGCTGCGGATCTTGTACCGTGGAGCAGGGGTGCGGGGAAGCGCCGGTCGGTGGTGACCGGGACGCTCCGGCTACGCTATAACCCGCTGCCTATGCAGACCGCCCGCTACAGCCAGCTCTTCATCCCCACGCTCAAGGAGGCCCCGGCCGACGCCCAGGTGGCGTCCCACAAGCTCCTCGTCCGCGCGGGGTTCATCCGCCAGCTCGGCGCCGGGATCTACGACATCCTCCCGCTCGCCAAGCGGACCCTGGCCCGCGTCCAGGCCATCATCCGCGAGGAGATGGCGGCCATCGGCGCGCAGGAGTTCGAGCTGCCGGCGCTCCACCCGGCCGAGATCTGGAAGGAGAGCGGCCGCTGGGAGGTGATGGGCGACAACATGTTCCGGCTCAAGGACCGGAAGGGCGGCGACTACTGCCTCGGCATGACGCACGAGGAGATCTTCACCGCCATCGCCCGCTCCGAGCTGCGCAGCTACCGGCAGCTGCCGCAGGTCTGGTACCAGATCCAGACCAAGTTCCGCGACGAGCCGCGCCCCAAGTCCGGCCTGCTGCGCGTCCGGCAGTTCACCATGAAGGACGCCTACTCCTTCGACGTGGACCAGGCCGGCCTCGATAAGCGCTACGAGGACGAGAAGGGCGCCTACGAGCGGATCTTCAGCCGCTGCGGCCTCGACTTCGTGGCGGTGCAGGCCCACTCCGGCGCCATGGGCGGGTCGGGCTCGCAGGAGTTCATGGTTCGCACCGACGCCGGCGAGGACCTCGTCGCCGCCTGCCCGAAGTGCCGCTACGCGGCCAACACCGAGACCGCCACCGCGCGCCTCCCGGCCGAGCAGGACCTCCCGTCGCTGCCGGTCCCGGAGAAGTTCGCCACGCCGGGCGTGGTGACCATCGAGGCCCTGCAGCGCCAGCCCTACGGCGTCGGCGCCAAGCGGCAGCTCAAGACCCTGGTCTACGTGGCCGACGAGGAGCTGGTCGTGGCGGTGGTCCGCGGCGATCACGACCTCAACGAGGCGAAGCTCATGACCGCCACCGGCGCCTCCAACGTGCGTCCCGCCCACCCCGAGGAGATCCCGGGGCTGATGGGCGCGCACGCCGGGTCGCTCGGCGCGGTGAACTTCGCCGGGTGCCGCGTCTTCGTGGACCGGGCGCTCGAGGGGCGCACCGGCATGACCACCGGCGCCAACGAGGACGGCTTCCACCTGCGCGGCGTGGACGTGCGCCGCGACCTCCTCGCCCACGGCAAGCTGGCCGACCTGCGGACGGTGCAGGCCGGCGAGGGCTGCCCCCGCTGCGAGGGGACGCTCGACGTCTTCAAGGCGCTCGAGGTGGGCCACATCTTCAAGCTCGGCACCAAGTACTCGCAGTCGATGGGCGCGACCGTGCTCACCGCCGAGGGCAAGGAGGTGCCCATCGTGATGGGCAGCTACGGCATCGGCGTGGAGCGGATCATGGCCGCCGCCATCGAGCTGCACCACGACGAGGCCGGCATCGTCTGGCCGCTCTCCATCGCGCCGTTCCACGCCACCGTGCTCACCCTCGGCGCCGAGCCGGAGCTGGCGAAGGCGGCGGAGGAGGTGGTGGCGGCGCTCGGCCGGGCCGGCATGGACGTGCTCTACGACGACCGCGACGAGCGCGCCGGCGTGAAGTTCAAGGACGCCGACCTGATCGGCATCCCGCTGCGCATCGCCGTCGGCAAGAAGGGGCTCGCCCAGGGCGCGGTGGAGTGGAAGCTCCGCTCCGGCAAGGAGGTGTCGCTGGTGCCGGTCGGGGAGGTGGAGGCGAAGGCGGTCGGGCTGATGGCGAGCGTTCGCTAGCCGGACGCGCCTAGCGGGCGCTCGCGGCGGCCGGTCCGAGCCGCCGGTAGAGCCACCAGCGGCCCCGGTGTGCCTCGAGCGCCACGGGCGACGTGGCCTGCGCGAAAATGTACCGGCCCAGATCCTGCCCCGCGTGGACCAGGAAGTAGTCGAAGTGGCCGTCGACCCGCCAGTTGAACCGCCGGGGCTCCCATTCGAGACCTGGGGTCATGACCGGCTCCGCGCCGGGCAAGTAGCGCGCCGGTTGCATGAAGCCCTTCGCGAAGGAGTAGCCGATGCTGCCGCCGGATTCGGCTTGGTACCAGGCCACGAAGTGCAGGAACACCGGCAGTTCGGGGAAGGAGGGGGAGGCGAGGTCGAACGTGAGAGGCGCCACCGAGCGGAGCGGTTGCATCACGGCCCGGACGGCGTCGAAGTCTCGCGCGTCGGCGTCGTAATCGTGGAATCGAACGGCCAGTGCCCCCAACCAGCCGAGCGCGCAACCGAGCAGGATCCCGTGGGACAGGTGACGGCGCCAGCCGGTGGCGGTGGCGGCGAGCGCCGCCAGCAGGCAGACCACGATCATCGCCGCGAAGCGGTGATAGATGTAGGCGACCGACCGGAGCATGTGCGGCAGCGCCAGGTACAGGGCACCGGCGAGCGCGGCCGGGCCCCAGGCGCGGACCCGCCGGTCGAGCCGAGCTCCCGCCACACCCAGCGCGACCACGAGCGCCCCGGTCAGCAAGAAAGGCGCGTAGTCTCGAGGCAGCCGCGGGTCGAACGGCGCCGAGCGGAAATCGAACAGCAGGGACGGCAGCCGGCCGAGCCGTTGTAGGCCCAGCTCCCACTGGATTTCGTGCTGCGCCAGCGCGTTGTGCGCCGAGGCGAGCTCGCCCCACGCGAGGGCCAGCAGGGCTGGCACGGCGACCGGGATCACGCGCCGCGCGGCGGCGCGCAGGCCGGGCGCCGCCTCCGCGATCATCAGCCCCGCGCTCGCGGCCCCGAACAGCAGGACGAGCGCGTGACACAGGTACAGTCCGGCCGCGAAAAGTGCCATCCGGACCGCGCCTGCCCGCGACGGCGCCTCCGCGTAGTCGCGCGCCTCCACCAGGAAGAGCACGAAGATCGGCACCGAGGCCAGGAAGTTGAGGAAGCCCCAGTAGAACACCACCCCGAAAGCCAGCGGGAAGCCGATCAGGCTCCACCACTCGTCCGCGCCGGTCCGCCGGAAGAGCCGCCGGAGCGAGAACGGCAGCGCCAGCACCGCCAGGATGACGGTGACCTTGAGCGCCAGGACCACGTCCATCCAGCTCGCGAGGAGCCTCGCGACGGCGTAGCCGAAGAGGTAGGGCGAGCCGAAGTCGAGGAAGAACTGGCGCTCGAACCCCCACCGCGGATCGCCGAAGTGCGTCCAGATCGACACCTGGGCCGCGTGCTGCGGCAGGTCGACCATGGGGAGATAGCGGCATGAGGCGAGGAGCGCGACCGTGGCGGCCGAGCAGAGGCAGAGGGCCCCGGTGAGCCAGTGGTCTGGGAGGGCCGAGCGAGTATCAGACACGGTTCGGCGATGATATCTTGACCCTTCTCGGAATGGGACGCGCCATGACCCCCTCGGACCGCATCTGCGCAGCGCTCGACTTCCCGACCTGGGCCGCGGCCGAGCCCTTCGCCCGCGCGGTGGCGCCGGCCGTGGGCATGCTCAAGGTGGGGCTGGAGCTGTTCGCCGCCGAGGGGCCGGCGGCCGTGCGCGCCGCCGCCGCGCTCGGGCGGCCGGTGTTCCTCGATCTCAAGCTCCACGACATTCCCAACACCGTGGAGGGGGCGGCGCGCAGCGCGGCGCGCAGCGGCGCGTCGCTCCTCACGGTCCACGCCTCCGGCGGCGCCGACATGGTGGCCGCCGCCGTGCGCGGCGCCGGGGGGGCGGTGAAGGTGCTGGCGGTGACCGCGCTCACCAGCCTGGGCGACGCCGACCTCGACGAGATCGGGCTCGCCGGACCGGCCGAGTCGGCCGTGGTGCGGCTGGCGCGGCTCGCCGTCCGCGCCGGCGCCCACGGCATCGTCTGCTCGCCGCGGGAGGTGCACGCGGTCCGGGCGGCGGTCGGCCCCGGGGTGCTCCTGGTGGTCCCCGGGGTGCGCCCGGCCGGCGCCGCCAAGGGCGACCAGACGCGCACCGCCACGCCGGCCGAGGCGGTGCGGGCCGGCGCCGACGTCCTCGTCGTCGGGCGGCCGCTGCGCGAGGGGACCGACCCGGCCGCCGCCGCCCGGAGCATCGCCGAGAGCATCGGCGGATGAGGGGACGCGCCGGCCGCCGTCAGCGCCCGGCCCGGCGCAGGAGCACGTAGATCGCCCCGGTGCCGCCGTCCACCGGCCTCGCGCTCGCGAAGGCCAGCACGTGCCGGGCGAAGCGCCCCTGCGCCAGCCAGGTCTTGAGCGCCTCCTTGAGCACCGGCACCTGGTCGTCGGAGTGCAGGCCGCGCCCGTGCACCACCAGCACGCAGCGCTTGCCCGCGGCGCGGGCGGCCCGCAGGAACTCCTCCACCGCGATCCGGGCCTCGGCGCGGGTGAGCCCGTGCAGGTCCACGTGCCCCTGCACCGCGAACTCCCCCCGCCGCAGCCGCCGCACGATGGCCGGGTCGAGCCCGCTGACGCGCCCCTCGATGAACTCGTCGGTGTCGGCGACGTCGAACGAGCTCTCGCCCGAGACCAGCGCCTTGAGGGCGTCGAGCGCGTCCAGATCGGGGTGGTGGAAGGCCGGCTCGCGCCCGTGCGGGAGCGGCGGCGCCACTCGCTCCGCCCCCCGGGTGACCGGGTGCGCGCCCGCGGTGGCCTCGGCCCAGAGCTCCTCCTCGGTCGGCTCCCGCCGCGGCGGCGGCTCGGGCGGCCCGGGGCGCGCCGGAGGCGCCCGGTCGGGCGGCCGCGCCGGCGGCAGCTTCACCCCGATGAAGGGGTTGTGGAAGGGCTTTTTCGCCACTCCCGAACTATAAGCCGGCTCTGCATGGACCACGACGTCGAGTGCCCGTACTGCGGGGAGTGGGTCACGATCTTCATCGACCCTGGGGGCGGGGCCGTGCAGACGTACGAGGAGGACTGCCCGGTCTGCTGCCGGCCCTGGGTGATCCACGCCGTGGAGGGGGAGCCAGGGGGCTTCGCGGTCGGGGTGGTCGAGGCGGGCCCGGCGCCGCTCTAGCCGGACCGCCGCCGCGTGCTCCTGCCGGAGGTCTTGCGCGCCGACGCCCTCCGCGACGGGGAGGTGGTCCGGCCCGCCCCGGCCTTGCGCCTCGAGGAGCTCTTGCCTGCGCCGCTCTTCTTCGGCGGCACCTTCACCCCCGAGCCAGGGTCTTCTTCTCGGGCATCGGGACCTCCTCGCCTGCGAGATGGGGATCGCTCGCCCGATCCGGAAGCCCCTCGGGGTCCTGCACGCACCGTTCGCCCGCGGTATGGGCTCTCACCGCTCGAACCGGAGGAGGGGGGAAGGATGTCCCAGTTCTCGATGCGGAAGACGGTGCGCCTCTCGTACGACGAGGCGCTCGCGAAGTTGCCGGACCTGCTCAAGGCGGAGGGGTTCGGCGTGCTCACGCAGATCGACGTGCGGGAGACGCTCAAGCAGAAGCTCGGCCTCGACTTCCGCCGCTACCGGATCCTGGGCGCCTGCAACCCGCGGCTGGCGCACCAGGCCCTCTCCGGCGAGCTCTCGGTGGGCGTGATGCTGCCCTGCAACGTCGTGGTCTGGGAGCGGGACGACGGCCGCACCGAGGTGGCGACCGTCGATCCCTCCGCGACCATGGCCGCGGCGCTCCCGCAGCTCGCTCCGATCGCCGCCGAGGTGAAGGAGCGGCTCGGGCGGGTGCTGGCGGCCGTCGAGTGACGGCCGCCGACTCGGTCCCCGGAGAAAGACACGGAGCCGGCCCCGCGAGGAGCCGGCTCCGTGACTCGTATCAGAACACGAACTCGTCGCCGAGCGCCCGGGCCGCCGTGACCGCGGCCAGGTTGACGATCTGGTTCACCGGCGAGCCCATCTGGAGGATGTTGACCGGCTTGTTCATGTGGAGCAGCACCGGCCCGATGATCTCCGCGCCGCCGAGGCGCGCCAGCAGCTGGTAGCCGATGTTGGCGGCGTCGAGGTTCGGGAAGATCATCACGTTGGGCTGGTCCTGCAGGGTGCTGAACGGGAACTCGGCGGCCCGGAGATCGGGCGCGCAGGCGAGGTCGACCTGGATCTCGCCCTCGATCTGGACGTTCCCGGCCCGGGCGATCTCGGTGGCGCGGCGCACCTTGGCCGGGCTGTCCCCCTTGGCGCTCCCGAAGCTGGAGTAGGAGAGCATCGCCACCCGCGGATCGACCCCGAAGAAGCGGGCCAGGTTGGCGGTGGCGATCGCGATCTCGGCCAGCTCCTCGGCGGTCGGGTCCACGTTCACCGTGCAGTCGGCGAAGAACTTGAAGTCGTTCTTCTGGACCACGATGTTCACGCCGCCCGCGCGCCGGTCGCCGGTGGTGCGGATGATCTCGAGCGGCACCCGGATCGCCTCCGGGTAGGGCATGGCGAGCCCGGTGACGAGGCCGTCGGCCTCGCCGAGGTTCACCATCACCGAGCCGAAGTAGGCGCGCTGCCGCAGCCGCTTGCGGGCGCTGTCCAGGGTGACGCCGTGGCGCTGCCGCTGCGTGTAGTAGGCCTGCACGTAGCGGTGGAAGTCGGGGCTCTCGTTCGGGTCGATGATCGAGACGCCGTCGAGGTCCTCCAGCCGCTGCTCCTCGATGCCCTGGCGGATCTCCTTCACCGGCCCGAGCAGGATGGGCTCGCAGAGCTGCTCCTCGCGCAGCACGGCGGCCGCCTGCTGGATCTTCGGGAGGTGCCCCTCCGGGAAGACGATGCGCGCCTTCTTCTTGCCGCGAGCCTTCGCGAAGATGGTCCCCATCACCTGGTGGCTGCGGCTCTGCAGCTTCTTGAGCCGCTCCTTGTACTCGGGCATGGCGAGCTGCACCCGGGCCACGCCGCTGTCCAGGGCGGCCTGGGCGACCGCCGGCGCGACCCAGAGCAGCGCGCGCGGGTCGAGCGGCTTGGGGATGATGTAGTTGCGGCCGAACGAGAACTTGTCGCCCCCGTAGGCCCGGGAGACCGACTCCGGCACCTCCTCGCGCGCCAGCGCCGCCAGCGCCCGCGCGGCCGCCATCTTCATGTCCTCGTTGATGGCCTTGGCCCGCACGTCGAGGGCGCCGCGGAAGATGAACGGGAAGCCGAGGACGTTGTTCACCTGGTTCGGGTAGTCGCTGCGCCCGGTGGCCATGATGACGTCCTCGCGCGCGGCCACCGCGTCCGGATAGCTGATCTCCGGGTCGGGGTTGGCCAGGGCGAACACGATCGGATCCTTGGCCATCGACCGGACCATGGCCTGCGTCACCAGCCCCTTGGCCGAGCAGCCGAGGAAGACGTCCGCGCCCTCCATGGCGTCCGCGAGGGTGCGGCAGCGGGTCTCGGCGGCGAACTCCGCCTTCCACTGGTTCATGCCCTCGGCGCGGCCCTTGTAGACCACGCCCTTGGTGTCCACGAGGAGCACGTTCTCCCGCCTCACCCCGAGCGTCAGGTAGAACTTGGTGCAGGCGATGGCCGAGGCGCCGGCGCCGGAGACCACCACCCGCACCTTGCCGATGTCCTTGCCGGCGAGCTCGATGGCGTTGAGGAGCGCCGCGCCGCTGATGATGGCGGTGCCGTGCTGGTCGTCGTGGAAGACGGGGATGTTCATCTCCCGCTTCAGCCGCTCCTCGATCGTGAAGCACTCGGGGGCCTTGATGTCCTCGAGGTTCACGCCGCCGAAGGTGGGCTCGAGCGCCTTCACCACCGCGCAGACCTCGTCCACGGTCCTGGCGGCGATGTTGATGTCGAAGACGTCCACGTCGGCGAACTTCTTGAAGAGGACCCCCTTGCCCTCCATCACCGGCTTGCCGGCGGCCGGCCCGATGTCGCCGAGGCCCAGGACCGCGGTGCCGTTCGAGACCACCGCCACCAGGTTCCCGCGCGCGGTGTACTGGTAGGAGAGCTCCTCGTCGCGGGCGATCTCGAGGCAGGGCTCGGCGACGCCGGGGCTGTAAGCGAGCGCGAGGTCGCGGGCGGTGGCGCAGGGCTTGGTGGGGACGACCTCGATCTTCCCCTTGCGGCCGGTCGAGTGGTAGGCGAGCGCGTCTTCGCGGCGGACCTTCTTGCTGCCGCCGTCGGGCTTGTTCTGCGTGAAGTCGGTGGCCATCGGATCGTCCCTTGACGAGGTGGAGTGTGAGTGGAGGTTGGCCACTACAGCCCCCGCCTCGCGGGCCTGTCAAGACGCCACCTTTGCTACGCGTGCGTGCGATTTTACGCACCCCGCGTGGTCGCCGGACGATCCGGATTTTGCGTTTCAGCCGAGCGGCGGAGGGATCGCCGGGGCTCGCCCGAAGCGGGCGAGCGACTCCGCTCCAGTGCCCTCGTACCGCAGCCAGGCCCGCTCGCGCAGCGCCGCCGGAAGCTCGGGAGCGACCATGACCCGATCGTACCACGAGGGAAATGGCCTCCGCGGGCCGGACGGAGTAAGAGCCGGGGGATGGATCCGTCCCGCCCCCGGCGGCTGCCGCGCCGCCTCTTCCTCGAGCTGGCGCTGGCCGCGCCGCTGGCCGCGGGCTGCGCCACCTCCGGAGCCACGACCGGCGCGCCGCTCGAGCCGCGCCTCGCCGCCGGCGGCGTGAGCCGGCCGGGAGACGACCCGCTCCGCTCCGTCCGCAGCCAGCCGCTTTCGCCCGACGCCGAGCCGGCCTTCGTCTTCCGCGCCGCCGCGCCCGCCTTCGAGCAGCCATGAGCGAGCCGCGCGACGAGCTGCTCTACGGGGGCGTCCGGGAGCTCGCCCGCCGGCTGCGGGCCCGGACCCTCTCGCCGGTGGAGCTGTGCGAGGCGGCGCTCGAGCGCGTGGCCGCGTACGCCCCTCGCCTGCGCTGCTTCGTCACCGTCACCGCCGAGCGGGCGCGCGAGGACGCCCGTCGCGCCGAGGCCGAGCTCGCCGCCGGCCGCTGGCGCGGCCCGCTCCACGGCGTCCCCTGCGGCGTGAAGGACCTCCTCGACACCGCCGGGATCCCCACCACCCGGGGCGCGCGCCCCTACGCCGGGCGGGTCCCGGCGCGGGACGCGACCCTCGTCACGAGGCTGCGGGAGGCCGGCGCGGTCCTGATCGGGAAGCTGTCGCTCATCGAGCTCGCCGGCGGCCTCGGCTACCACCAGGCCGACGCGGCCATCAACGGCGCCTGCCGCACGCCCTGGGACCTCGCCCGCTGGGCCGGCGGCTCCTCGTCGGGCTCCGCCTCGGCGGTGGCCGCCGGGCTCGTCCCCTTCGCCCTGGGCTCGGAGACCTGGGGATCGATCACCTGCCCCTCGGCCTTCTGCGGCGTCACCGGGCTGCGGCCGACCTACGGGGTGCTCTCGCGCCGGGGGTCGATGGCGCTCTCCTACACCCTCGACAAGCTCGGCCCGATGGCGCGCTCGGCGGACGACTGCGCCCTCGTCTTGGCGGCGCTGGCGGGCCGGGATCCCGCCGACCCGACGAGCATCGCCGCCCCGCCGGGGCTCGACTCGGTCCGGGCCGGGGCTGCGCGCGGGCTGCGCGCGGCGGTCATCGAGCTGCCCGACAAGCCGGCCGTGTCGGCCGCCACCGCGGCGGCCTGGGAGAAGGCCCTCCTGACGCTCGAGCGGGCCGGGCTGAAGCTCGAGCCCACGCGCTTCCCGGACTTCCCGTGGGAGGACCTCGCCACCCTGTTCATCGAGAGCGAGGCGGCCACCGCCCTCGAGGACCTGATCCAGACCGGCCGCACCCGGCAGCTCGCCGACCGCTCGCACCAGGACAAGAAGCCCTCGGACTACCTGCCGCAGGCGAACGCCACCGACTACGTCCGGGCGATGCGGCTGCGCGGGGAAGGGCAGCGCATCCTGGCCCGCTTCTTCGAGCGCTACGACCTCGTGCTCGCCCCGAACATGCCCTGGGTGCCGCCGCTGGTCACGTCGAACCTCGACCTGCTCTTCGACGGCGTCCCCGACCCGGTCGGCGCGGCCGGCAACCTGTGCGGGCTCCCGGGGGTGGCGGTGCCCATGGGCTTCTCCGGACCTGGAAAGCTGCCGGTCGGCCTGCAGTTCATGGGGCCGCCGCTCGAGGAGGCGAGGGTGCTCTCGGCGGCGGCGCTGTTCCAGTCGGTGACCGAGTTCCACCGGCAGCGGCCGGAGCTGCCGCCCGTGTGATAGAGGGGCTTCGCATGCTGGTCCCGCTCTTCGCCTTCCTCGCCTACCTCGTCTCCCTCGCCGCGATCGTGCTCTGGATGCCGGCGCTCGTCGCGCTCTGGCTGGTCACCTTGCCCTTCGACCGCACGAGGCGGGTGCCCGGGCGCTTCCTGCGCTTCCTGGCGGTGTTCATCGCCCACACCTTTCCCTTCTGGAAGCTGAAGGTCGAGGGGAGCTGGCCGGCGGGGAAGGGACCCTGCGTCGTGGTCTCGAACCACCAGTCGATGCTCGACATCTTCCTCATCTCCCACCTGCCCCGCGAGATGAAGTGGATCGCCAAGGAGTCGCTCTTCCAGATCCCCTGGGTCGGCTGGATGTTCCGCTTCAGCGGCGACATCCCGGTGAAGCGCGGCGACGCGCAGAGCGCGCAGGTGGTGATGGCGCGGGCGCGCTGGTACCTCGACCACGGCATGAACGTCATGATCTTCCCCGAGGGCACCCGCACCCGGACCGGCAAGCTGCTGCCGTTCAAGTCGGGCGCCTTCCGGCTCGCCATCGAGGCGGGGGTGTCGGTGCTGCCGCTCGCCGTCTCCGGCACCGCCGAGGGCATGCCGGCCGGCGGCCCGTGGGTCCGCCCCGCCCGGGCGACGGTCCGCATCCTCGATCCCCTCCCGACCGCGGGGCTGGGCCCGGCCGACGCGACGGCGCTCCGGAACCTGGCCCGCGCCCGCATCGCCGAGGCGATCGGGGTCGAGGTGGGCGCGCAGGCGGAGGAGATCCCCGAGGACTCGACCCGGGTGAGTTGACGCCCAGGGAGGCACCGGCTCCGCGGTCCGGGACCGGGGGCCGGCTCCGCTACGCCTCTCGCCGCCGCCGGCGCGCGATCGCCGCCGCCTCCGCCTCCTCGGCCTCGAGCGCCTGCACGCGCGCGTGGCTCGCGGTGTCGGTGATGAGGCGCGAGCCGCGGTCGAAGGTGACGTAGCTCCAGGCCCAGTGCGCCAGCACGGCGAGCCGGTTCCGGAAGCCGATGAGGAAGTAGATGTGGACCAGGAGCCACGCCAGCCAGGCGACCAGCCCCGAGAGGCGGACGCCGGCGAACTCGGCCACCGCGGCGGCCCGGCCGATGGTGGCGAGCGAGCCCTTGTCCCAGTAGCGGAAGGGCTCGCGCGGCTCGCCCCGCAGCGAGCGGACCACGTCCCTGGCCACGTGCCGCCCCATCTGGATGGCCGCCGGGGCCACCCCCGGCACCGGCCGCCCGTCGTCGCGCCCGATCGCGGCCAGGTCGCCGGCGACGTACAGCTCCGGGTAACCGGGCACGGTGAGGTCGGGCATCACCCGCACCCGCCCGGCGCGGTCGAGCGCGACGCCGAGCGAGCGCGCCACTGGCGAGGCGGCGACGCCCGCGCCCCAGAGCACCGTGTGGGCGGCGACGTGCTCCGCTCCGAGCGTCACCCCGGTCGCGTCGATGCGAGAGACCGGCGTGCCGGTGCGGACCTCGACGCCGATCTTCTCGAGCTGCCGGCGCGCCTTCTCCGAGAGCGGCTCCGCGAAGGGGGGCAGCACCCGCGGGGCGGCCTCGACCAGCACCACCCGCGCCGCCTCCGGCGCGATCCGCCGGAAGTCCCCGCCCATCGAGAAGCGGGCGATCTCGGTGAGCGCCCCCGCCAGCTCGACCCCGGTCGGCCCCGCCCCCACCACCACGAAGGTCAGCCAGGCCCGCTGCCGGGCCGGGTCGCTCTCCCGCTCCGCCATCTCGAAGGCCATGAGGATGCGGCGCCGGATCTCGATGGCGTCCTCGAGCGTCTTCAGGCCGGGCGCCCAGCGGGCCCACTCCGGGTGGCCGAAGTAGGAGTGGGTGGTGCCGGCGGCGAGCAGGCACTGGTCGTAGGAGATGCTCCGGTCCACCAGGAGCACCTTGCGCGCCACCGGGTCGATGGCCTTCACGTCCCCGAGCAGCACCTCCACGTTCCGCTGCTTGCGCAGGACGTGGCGGATGGGCGCGGCGATCTCGCCGACGGCCAGGGTGGCGGTGGCCACCTGGTAGAGGAGCGGCTGGAACAGGTGATGGTTCTGCCGGTCGAGGACGGTGATGCGCACCGGCGCGTTCTTCAGCGCGCGGGCGCAGTAGAGGCCGGCGAAGCCGGCGCCGACGATGACCAGGTGCGGGCGCTCTGCCATGGAGGGCGGGAGTCATAGCGCCCGGCGGCGGCGCTGGCGAGAGACTCTTTGTTAAGATCCCGGTCATGCCCATCGCCCTCGGCTACGGACGCGCGCCGCTGCTGCTCCCGGACGGACTCGCCGGCGAGGTCCTCACGCTCCCCCCGCCGCCCGCCGTCCCCGTCGCGGCGGCGCTGGAGGCGGCGCTGCGCGGCCCGGTGGCCGCCCAGATCG
>JAJXVM010000032.1 GCA_021782135.1 Myxococcales bacterium
GCGGCCGCCGAGCGGGAGGCGCAGGCGCGGCGGGCCGAGAAGGAGGCCGCGGCGCGCGTGGCGCGCCAGATGGCGGACGAGGTCGAGGCGGCGCGCCAGGTGGTCGCGGCGCTCCTGGCCGAGGTGCAGGCGGCGCCCACGGTGAAGAAGGCCACCGACGCGGCCCGCCAGCTCGACGCCTGGGCTGGCGCCATGGAGAAGGCGGAGAAGGTCGCGAGCGCGCAGGCCCGGAGCGTCCCCGAGGCGCTGCCGGCCGAGCGGCTGGCGCGCGGCGTCCGCGTGCGCATCGCCTCGCTCGGCGGCGAGGGGGAGGTGCTCGAGGTGGACGGCGAGGAGGCGCTCGTCCAGGCCGGGCCGCTCAAGGTGCGCCGGCCGCTCTCGGACCTCATCCCGCTGCGCGGCAAGGCCCGGACCGCCTCCCTCGGGCGCTCGCGGGCCGAGCGGCTCGAGGCGGCCCGGGAGGCCCGCCCGGCCGGGCTGCCGCTCTCGGAGCGGCGGCTCGACGTCCGCGGGCTCCGGGTCGAGGAGCTGGTCCGGGAGGTGGGGCGCTTCCTCGACCGGCTCTACGCGGAGGGCGAGCCGGAGTGCCTCGTCCTGCACGGCCACGGCACCGGGGCGCTCAAGGCCTCCCTGCGCGACCTGCTCTCCTCGTCGCCCTACGTGGCCGGCTTCCGGCCGGGCGACCGGCACGAGGGGGGCGACGCGGTCACCGTGGTGACCCTGCGCGGGGGCTGACGCCGTTCACCGCGCCGCGGCGGCGTCGGCGTCGGCGGCGGGCGCCTCCTCGAGCCACTTCTGCAGGGTCTTGGGGTCGATCCCGAGCCGCTCGGCGGTGCGGCCGCGGTGCCCGCCGCACTCGCCCAGCGCCCAGCTCGCGTAGCGCCGCTGCAGCTCCCGCACCGGCAGCACCTCCGGGCCGAAGTCGGGGCCGGGGGCCCGCCGCGCCGGCTGCGGCTCGCGCACGCTCGGCGGCAGGTCCCGGAGCGAGACCTCCGGCGAGCCGCCGAGCAGCACCACCCGCTCCACCACGTGCGCCAGCTCGCGCACGTTCCCCGGCCAGCGGTGATCGAGGAGCGCCTGCATGGCCGCCGGCGAGAAGCGCTCCACCGGCGACTCCGGGTTGCGGCCCCGCGCGGCGGCGAGGAAGGACTCGATGAGCGGCGGCAGGTCGTCCTCCCGCTCGCGGAGCGGCGGGATGTGGATGGGGACCACGTCGAGCCGGTAGAGGAGGTCCTCGCGGAAGCTCCCGGCCACCACCCGCTCGCGCAGGTCGCGGTGGGTGGCCGCGATCACCCGCACGTCCACGGCGCGCTCCCGCGAGGCGCCCACCGGGCGCACCACCCGGTCCTCGAGCACCCGCAGCAGCTTGGCCTGCAGCGCCGGCGGCATCTCGGCGATCTCGTCGAGGAAGAGCGTGCCTCCCTCGGCCTCGGCGAAGAGGCCCGGGCGGTCGCTGGTGGCCCCGGTGAAGGCGCCCTTCACGTGGCCGAAGAGCTCGCTCTCGAGCAGCGTCTCGGGCAGCGCGGCGCAGTTCACGGTGACGAAGGGCCGGGCGGCGCGCGGGCTGCCGCCGTGGACGACCCGCGCCACCACCCCCTTGCCGGTGCCGGTCTCGCCCGTCAGGAGCACCGGCACGTCGGTGGTGGCCACGCGGGCGGCGACGTCGAGCACCTCCTGCATGCCCCGGCTGCGCGCCACCACGCCCTCCGGCGAGAAGCGCTGCCGCAGCGTCTTGCGCAGCGCCGCCGCCTCCCGGCGCACCCGCGACTCCTCCAGCGCCCGGCCGAGGAAGATGACCAGCTCGTCGAGCTTGAAGGGCTTCGTGAGGTAGTGGTAGGCGCCGAGCCGGATCGACTCCACCGCGCTGTCGATGGCGCCGTAGGCGGTCATCACGATCACCGGCCGGTCCGGATCGAGCCGGCGCGAGGCCGCGAGCAGCTCGAGCCCGTCCACCTCGGGCATCCGCAGGTCGGTCACGACCGCCTCCACCCGGTCCTGCTCCAGGGCCCGCAGCGCCTCGCGGCTGGAGGAGAGCGCGAGCGGCTCGTAGCCGCGGTCGGACAGCCCGTCGGCCAGCATCTCCGCCATCTCCAGCCGGTCGTCGACCAGCAGCACTCGCGGCTTCGGCTCAGCCATGGGCGTCCGCTCCGTTCGCAGCCTCTTCCTGGACCAGCGGGATCTCCACGCAGGCTCGGGTGCCGCGCGGCTGTCCGGGCGAGAGGGTGAGGCTCCCGCGGTGGCTCTTCGCGATCTCGCTCACGATGGCGAGCCCGAGGCCCGTCCCGCGGCCGCGCGGCTTGGTGGTGAAGAACGGCTCCACCGCCCGGGCGACGTTGGCCTCGGCGATGCCGGCGCCGTCGTCCTGGACGACGAAGCGCACGCCGCCCGCCTTCAGCTCGGCCGAGAGCTCCACCCTCCCCCCGCGCGGGCAGGCGTCGCACGCGTTGAGCAGCAGGTTCACGAGCGCCTGCTCCAGCAGCCGCTGGTCGCACCAGAGCGGCGGCAGGCCCGACGGCGCGGTGGTGGTGAGGTGCACCCCGGCCTTCTCGAAGCGGTGCTCCACCAGGCCCCGCGCGCCCTCCAGGACCGCCGCGGGCTCCACCGCCGCCAGGTTCGGGGTGCCGCCGCGCGCGAGGTCGAGGAAGCCGCGGATGACGTCCCGGATGCGCTCCGACTGCTCCAGGATCGCCTGCAGGCTGCGCCGGGTCCGCTCGTCCGTGCCCACCCGGTCGACGAGCTGCTCGGCGCGCCCGGCGATGACCCCGAGCGGCGTCGAGATCTCGTGCGCCAGTCCGGAGGCCATGGTCACCATGGTGGCGGCCCGCGAGAGGCGCGCCAGGCGCTCGTCGCGCTCGCGGGCGATCTCGGCCACCGCGAGCCCGCGCTCCAGCACGAGCTGCTCGCGCTGCTTGCGGATGGCGACCCCTCCGAAGCCGAGCACCAGCCCGGCGGCGAGCGCCACCGCGAGGACCAGCCGGGAGCGCGCGCGCCGCTCCCGGTCGCGCTCGCGCTCGGCGCTGGCGACCGCCGCCACGCCCCAGCGCCCCAGGGGGCCGGCGTTGAGGTGGGCGAGGCCGGCGATGGCGGTGCGCTCCGGGAGCCCCAGCTCGGCCGCGACCATCCCCGGGAGCCGCACGCTGGACCTGCCGGAGGCGAGCGCCTGCTCCAGCAAGGGCGCGTGCACGGCGCGCCCGTCGCTGGCGTGCAGCGGCTGGTCCGGCGCGGCGACGAAGATGGCGAGCGAGTTGGGGCGCTCGAGGCGGGACGCCCCCGACATCAGATCCTCGATCGGGGTGGAGGCCGCTCCGGGAGACCGCAGCCGGGTGGCGAGCTCGCTGGCGATGCTCGACGCTAGCGTGGCGTTCTCCTGGGCGAAGTCCTCCAGGGCCGAGAACGATTCGCGCGCCTCGTCGAGGTGGGCGAGCGCGGCCACCAGGACGACGCTGGCCACCATGCAGGCGATCAAGGCGAGGGTCAGTCGGTTCTTCACGTCAGCTCACGCCAGGGAACCCGGATGGCGCTGCCCCCTTCCGGCTCGGATTTGGATCCTTCATGTGGTCCACGTCTCGGAATCGAAAGATGAGCAAAATTCGAGCCACGTGGGTTCGTCCCCATGATTCGAGCGCGAGCGCGCCCGAGAAGGATAAACTCCGGATCAGCTACGGAAAATTTCCGCTCCAGGCAACCTCCTTCCGAGCCTGCTCTCGTCCTATCCAGGCCTTTGCGAGCGGGCGAAGATGGCACGCTGCCTGCTTAAGGAGGGGCCCCGTGAACCTCATCCCGATCCTCATCGCCGCCACGGCGATCGCCCTTCCGGCCTCGGCGCGCCCGGCCGTCGCGGCGGTCGCCCAGCCGTCCGCTGGGCAAGGCGGCGCCCAGCCTCCCCCGCCGCCGGGCCCTCCGCCCTCCGCCCCCCCCTCCCGGCCGCCAGCCCCGCCGACGGAGCAGCTGCGGATCGCGGTCCCCACGAGGGCCATGAGCCTCCCGGATGCGCTCGAGTACGCTCGGAAGAACCAGCCGAGCCTGCTCGCCGCCAAGGCCCGCCTCGCCGCCATCCGGGCCGAGACCGACATCCCCCGCGCCCTCTACCTCCCGCGCGTGACCGCGACGGCGCAGGTCTTCGGCGGGACCGAGAACAACACCACGGCGATGTACACCGCCACCTACGGCATCGACGTCCCGCGCATCGGCGCCACGGCGGTCGGGCCCACCAGCATGACCCCGTACGCGTCCACCCTCGCCGGCGTCGGGCTGCGGCAGGAGATCTTCGACTTCGGCCGGATCTCGGCGCTGCAGGAGGCGGCCGACGCGGCGGCCGAGGCGGAGCGCGGGCGCACCGACACCACGCGGCTCGACGTGCTCTACTCCGTCGAGAACGCCTTCTACTCGGTCCAGACGGCCAAGGGCGTGCTCGGCGCCGCCGAGGCGGCCTGGAGCCGCTCCAAGCTCGACTACGACACCGCGGTGGCCGGCGTGATGGCCGGGCTGCGGGAGCCCATCGAGCGCACCCGCGCCGAGGCGACCCTCGGCAGGTTCGAGGTGGCGAGGGTCCGCGCCCGCGCCGGCGTCGCGACCGCCCAGGCGCTCTTCGCCGCGGTGGTCGGCGTGCCGGAGACCATGCTCGACACCTTGGGGGAGGCCGCCCCGCCGGCGCCCTCCCCGACGCTGCAGCAGGCGATCTCCTCGGCCTTCGACAACGATCCGGTCCTGCACGTGCGCCGGGCCCTGGTGGTCGAGCAGAGCGCCCGGACCCGGTCCATCGCGGCCGAGCTCCGCCCCGACATCTCGCTCACCACCACCTTCACCGGCCGCGCCGGCGACGCCACCCCGACCAACGGCACGCTCAGCGACGGGAGCGGCTTCCTGCCGAACGTGCCGAACTGGGACACCGGCCTGGTGTTCACCTGGCCGCTCCTCGACTTCGGCGTGAAGGCGCGCGAGAACGCGAGCCGGGCCATGGAAGACGCGCGCCAGTCCGAGGTGCAGGAGCGGCTGCAGGTGGTGAGCGCCTGGGTCCAGCGCACCTACCTCGACGTGGTCGCCGCCGAGCAGGCGCTGCCCGGCCTGGAGAAGACGCTGGCGGCCGCGCAGGCCAACTACGAGCAGGCCGAGGCCCGCTTCCGCAACGAGCTGGGCTCGAGCGTGGAGCTCTCGGACGCCCAGGCGCTGCTCACCAGCGCCGAGGTGGACCTGACCATCGGGAAGTTCGAGCTGTTGAAGGCGCGCGCGGACCTCGGGCGCGCCGTCGCGGAGAACCTGTGAGAGAGAGCGAAGCCGTGGAAATCGACCAGAAGGAAGCCCGACACGTGGAGGAGGCCCGCCAGACGGGCGCGACTCCCCCTCACGCCCCGCGCCCCGCGGGCGCCGGCGAGGCCCCGCGGTCGCGGCGCGTGCCGGCGGTGATCGCGATGGGCGTGGTGGTGGTGCTCGCGGTGGGCGGGCTCATGATCTGGCGCGCCGAGAGCCGCACCAACAAGATCGCCCTCGCCTCCGCCCCCATCCCGGTGACGGTCTCGCCGGCGGCGGCGGCCACCTTCCGCCCCTTCCGCCAGTACGTCGGCACGGTGCGCCCCTGGGTCGAGGCCAGCGTCGGGCCGCAGTTCATCTCCGCCTACGTGGACACGGTGCTGGTCCGGCCGGGCGCGGTGGTCCGCAAGGGCGAGGTGCTCGCCACCCTCGACTGCCGCAACGCCAGCAGCGCCAACCGCGCCGTGGCCCAGCAGGCCCGGGCCATCGAGGCCCGCCAGAAGGCGCTCGCCGACGAGGCGTCCCGCACCCAGAAGCTCCTGACGGGCGGGTTCGTCTCCGAGAACGAGGCCGAGCAGAAGCTCGCGAAGAGCGCGGCGGAGGAGGCCAGCCTCGAGGCCGAGAAGGCCAACCTCGCCAAGAGCTCGCTCTCGGTGAGCGACTGCGTGCTGCGGGCGCCCTTCGACGGCGAGGTGGGAGACCGCTTCGCCGACCCCGGCGCCTTCATCCGCCCGGGCAACCCCATCGTCACCGTCGTCGACCGCCACACGGTGCGCATGGTCGCCGACGCCCCGGAGAGCGACTTCGCCATGGTCGCGCCCGGCACGCCGGTCCGGGTCCACGTCCTGTCCACCGGGGTCGAGCTCACCGCCAAGGTGAGCCGCCGCGCCCCCTCCGCCGATCCGTCCACCCGCACCGTCCACTTCGAGGCGGACGTTGCCGACCCGCAGCGTCAGATCCCGGTCAACACCACCATGGAGCTCCGGGTGGACGTCGGGCAGCCGGTCGCGGCCACCGCCATCCCGGTCTACGCCGCCACCACCACCGAGCGCGCCGCCACCTTCTACCAGCTCGACGGGGACGCCGCCCGCAAGGTGAGCCTCCACCCGCTCGGCGAGATCTCCGGCCGGCTGTTCTTCGCGCCCGACCAGCTCGCCGTCGGCACCCAGGTGGTGACCGAAGGGCGCGCGCTGCTCGCCGACGGGGCCAAGGTTCAGGCCCGCGAGGCGGCCGCGCCGGCCAGCGGAAACGGCGCGGCGGTCTCCCGCGGCACGGCGCCCGCCCGCGGCGCCGGGGAGGGCAAGCGGTGACCGGCCTCTCGCTCAAGAACCCGATCGCGATCCTGATGATCAGCATCGGGCTGATGGTGTTCGCGTGGGTGGTCACGCCGCGCATGAGCGTGGACACCTTCCCGGAGCTCACGCCGCCGGTGCTCATCATCGGCACCCTGGCGCCGGGCCTCGGGCCGAGGGACGTGGAGAAGACCATCTCCTGGCGCCTCGAGAAGTACGTGAGCTCGACCCCGGGCGTGGATCACGTCCAGAGCGTCTCGCGCAACGGCCTCTCCATCATCTACGTCTGGCTGAAGTGGGGCACCGACCTCAACGCCTCGCAGACCCTGGTGCAGCAGGAGTGCGCCTTCGCCATGGCGGCGGTCCCGAAGTCCCTGGGCGTGCTGCCGCCGTTCGTGCTCCAGTACGACCCGTCCAACGCCCCGGTGGTGCAGGTGGTGGTGAGCGGCAAGGGGTACACCGGCCCGCAGCTCTACGACTACGCGTTCAACAACATCGAGCCGCTCCTCGAGGGCATCTCGGGCGTGGCCAGCGCCGCGCCGGACGGCGGCCGCATGCGCCAGATCAACGTGATCGTCGATCCGGTGAAGGCGCAGGGGCGCCAGCTCACCGCCGAGGACGTGGCCCGCGCGGTCGCCACCTCGAACGCGCTGCTGCCCTCGGGCGAGTTCATCAGCAAGTCCTTCGACGCCAACGTCTACACCAACGCCATCCCGGAGCGGGTGGGCACCATCGGCAACGCGCCCATCAAGCTCGCCGGCCGCAAGGCGGTGCTCATCCGCGACGTGGCGCGCGTGGAGGACGGCGGCACCCCGCCCACCCAGTCGGTGTCGGTGAACGGCGAGGAGGCGGTCTACCTGAACGTCCTGCGCGTCCCCGGCGGCAACACCCTCGAGATCGTGGACGCGGTGAAGAAGATCGTGTCCGAGCTGAAGGACCTCCCGCCCGGCATCCAGGTGAAGGCGGTCTTCGACCAGTCCACCTTCGTCCGCACCACCTACAAGGGGCTGCAGCGCGAGATCATCCAGGCCCTGGTGCTCATCGGCCTGGTGATCCTGCTCTTCCTCCAGAGCGTGCGCGGGACCCTCATCGTCTCGGTGGCGATCCCCCTCTCCTTCGCCATCACCCTCATCGTCCTCTACGCCACCGGCCAGACCCTGAACGCCTTCACCCTGGGCGGCCTCACCCTGGCCATGGGGCGATTGGTGGACGACGCGGTGGTGGTGCTGGAGTCGATCCATCGACATCAGAAGATGGGCATGTCGATGCGCAAGGCCGCGCTCGAGGGCGCCAACGCGGTGGCCCTCCCGGTGCTCGCCTCGACCCTCACCACCATGGCGGTGCTGCTCCCGGTGATCCTGCTGGCCGGCCTCGCCCGCAAGCTCTTCGCCCCGCTGGCGCTGACGGTCGCGGTGGCCATGATCGCCTCCTACTTCGTCTCCATGGCGGTCACGCCGGTCGCCTGCCGCTACTTCCTCGGCCACCAGGAGCACGGCCGGTTCGGCAAGGCGGTGGAGGACTTCATCAACCGGATGGCGGGTGGCTACGCCGGGACGCTGCGGAAGGTGCTGCCGTACCGCTACACCATCCTCATCGCCGCGGCGGTGCTGGTGGCCGGCTCCGGCTACGCCGCCTCGCGCCTGCCCAGCACCTTCTTCCCCGAGATCGACGAGTCGATGGACCAGATCTACGTGCGCTTCGCGCCCGGGATCTCGCTCGAGGACGCGGCCAAGCAGCTCAAGGCCATGGGCAAGGACATCACCGCCGCGCTCCCCCCGGGGACGGTGGAGATGGTCATCGAGAACCTGGGCACGCCCCAGAACGCCCGCAGCGCCATCGTGAGCCCCAACGTCTCGCCGAACACCGGCTTCCTGCGGCTCCAGTTCGCCGACGCCGAGGAGCGCAAGCTCTCGCAGACCGAGATCGCCACCCGCGCCCGGGCGATCATCACCCGGGACTTCCCCGGCGTGGAGGCGCTCCAGTACCCCGGCGGCCTCGTGGCCAGCGTGTTCGCGAACGGCTACACCGCCCCGCTCGCCATCGAGATCACCGGCGAGAACCTGGACGCCATGGGCGAGCAGGCCAACGCCGTCGCCGACGTGGCCCGGACCATCCCCGGCGTGCGCGACGTCCGCGTCTCGGTCCAGCTGCACTACCCCGAGATCCACGTGGACACCGACCGCGAGCGGGCCGGCTTCGTGGGCGTGAACGCGCACCAGGCGGCCCAGACCACGCTCGACGCCACCCTGGGCAACATCAACACCCCGAGCGTCTGGATCGACCCGCACAACGGCCAGTCCTACTACGTGGTGACCTATTACGACCCGGCCATGGTCACCGAGACCCAGCAGCTCGCCCAGCTCCCGCTGCGGGTGGACGCCGAGGGCCACCCGGTGCTCCTCGGGACCTACGGCAACATCCGGCGCGCCACCGGCCCGATCGCGGTGGAGCGCAACCACCTCGAGCGCGCGCTGCACGTCCTCATGCAGACCGAGGGGCGCGACATCGGCACGGTGGCGAAGGACCTCGACGCCGCCCTGGCGAAGAACCCGCGGACCCGCACGATCCACTACGACTGGGTGGGCCAGGTGGAGCTGATGCGCGACACCTTCTCCGGCCTGGGGCTCGCGCTGGGGCTCGCGGTCATGGTGGTGTTCATGATCATGGCCTCGCAGTTCAAGTCGCTGCGCCTGCCCTTCGTCATGCTCTTCACCATCCCGGTCTCGCTGGTGGGCATCGTGCTCGCCCTCATGTCCGCCGGGCAGGGCTTCTCCATCACCGCGCTGATGGGGATCCTGATGGTGATCGGCATCGCCGTCTCGAACGGCATCCTGCTCGTGGACGACGCCAACCGGCGCGTCCAGGACGGCGCCGGGATGGTGGACGCCATCGTGGACGCCGCCCGGTCCCGGTTCGTGCCCATCATGATGACCAGCCTCGCGACGGTGATCGGCCTCATCCCCACCGCCATGGGGCTCGAGCGCGGCTCCGAGGCGAACCAGCCGCTGGCGCTCGCGGTGGTGGGCGGGCTCACCTCCTCCACCTTCCTGTCGCTGTTCCTGGTCCCGGTGATGTTCCTGCTGCTCGGCAAGCCCAAGGCGGCCACCGAGGAGGACGAGGAGGAAGTGGACTCGCTCGGGGAGGCCCACGCGTGAAGATCTCCCGGATCGTGATGGCGGTGGACGAGTCCCCCCGCGCCGAGGACGTGGTCCAGGCGGGCGCCGAGCTGGGGCGCCGCTTCGGGGCCACCGTGCACCCGCTGCGCGTCATCGAGGTCCCACCCGAGTTCCCGGCCGCCGCCGCCGGGAACCCGCCCGACCAGCTGACGGCGCGGATGGTGGACTCGGCGCGGGCCGGGGTCGACGAGCTGCTCGCCCGGGCCGCGCCCGGCGCGCCCTTCGAGCCGACCGTGGTCCGCGCCGGCGTGCCCTGGCTCATCATCACCGCGCTGGCCGACGAGCTCGAGGCCGACCTCGTCGTCATGGGCTCGCACGGCTACCACGGCTGGGACCGGATCCTCGGGACCACCACCCTCAACGTCGTGAAGCGCTCCTCGCACAGCGTCTTCGTGGTGCACCGCCGCAGGCCGCTGCTCTGAGCCATCGGGCCCGCCCAGCGGGCCCAACCGAACGGACCGGCGCGCTCCCTCCCTCGCGCCCGGTCCCAGACCGCCGGCCCGGCGCCGCCAATCGCCGGGCCGGCGGTCGCCTTTTCAGGCGGTCGGGAGATGTTTCCGCCCCGTCAAGGTCCCGTCACATGATGTGGGTAAACCCTTCGCACCCCCGAAGGGAGATCCCTACACATGAGAAAAGGTTTGGCTTTTTCGCTTCTGATCCTGGCCGCTTCGGCCGCCCGCGCCGACTCGCAGCCGGTCCAGAACAAGTGGAGCGCGACGCTCTACGGCTTCGCCGAGTACGACGCCATCTCCGACACCACCCAGAGCCTGAACGACCTCCCCGGCAACTCCGCCATCGCGAAGAGCGGCTACGCCGCCGAGCACGGCCGCCTGACGATGGGAGTCCGCAACTCCCGCATCGGCTTCAAGTTCACCAGCCCCGAGCTCCCCAACGGGCTCCGCGCGTCGGGCCTCATCGAGACCGACTTCTTCGGCGCCCCGAACGGCCTCTCCGGCGCGCCCAACGGCGGCTCCGGCACGGCCAGCCCGAGCGAGGGCTCGGTCTTCACCAGCCCCGGGCTGCGCGTGCGGCACGCCTGGGTGAAGCTCCAGACGCCGGTGCTCGACGTCCTCGCCGGCCAGAACTGGGAGCTCATCGGCTGGCAGCCGTACTTCCACCCGAACACGGTGGAGATCCAGGGCGTGCCGGGGCAGGTCTACTCCCGGTCGCCCCAGCTCCGCCTCTCCCGGATGTTCACCTCCGACGACGTGAGCCTCGAGGTGGCGGTGGCCGCCTCCCGGCCGCCCGAGCGCGACGCCCAGATGCCGGACGGGCAGGCTGGCGTGCGGCTCGTCATCAACAACTGGAAGGGCGCCCACACCGCCGGCTCCACCGGCACGGCCATCGACGGCATGATGTTCGGCGCCTCGGGCATGGTCCGCAAGATCGAGCTGGCCCAGTTCAAGGCCAGCAACCCCGCCGCGACCTCCTCCACCGCCGGCTACGGCGTCTCGCTCGACGGCTTCATCCCGGTGATCCCGGCCAAGGACAACGACCGCTCCAACAGCCTCAGCCTCAACGGCTCCTACGTCCGCGGCGCGGGCACCGCCGACATCTACACCGGCCTGACCGGCGGCATCGGCGCCCCGAACCCGCAGGTCACCTACGCGGGCGGCCCGACCACCATGGACGCGGGCATCGTGGGCTTCGACTCGAAGGGCGACCTGACCGCCATCCAGTGGCGCTCCTTCATGGTCGGCGCCCAGTACTACCTGCCGGGCGGCGGCAACTTCTGGGTCTCCGCCAACTACTCGCAGATGAACTCGGACAACATCGCCGACCTGGCGGCGAACACCGGGTCGAAGGCGGCCAACGTCTTCCAGCGCTCCCGCTGGGCCGACGCCAACCTGTTCTGGGACGTGACCCCGGCGGTGCGCTTCGGCGCCGAGTACGCCTGGTTCGAGCAGACCTACGGCGACGGCGCCAGCGCGCACAACAACCGCTACCAGTTCTCGGCGTTCTACCTGTTCTAGCAGCGGTTCCCTCCTGAAGAAGCGAGAGCCGCCTCCCCGCAGGGAGGCGGCTCTTCTTTCTTCCGGCGAGAGGGCGCGAGGCGCCCGCCCCTGGCCTCAGCCCGCGCTCGCCTCGCCGCCGAGGTAGGCGGCGCGCACCCGCGGGTCGGCGGCCAGGGCGGCGGAGGGGCCCTCGATGACGATGCGCCCGCGCTCGAGGACGTAGGCGTGCTGCGAGACCTGCAGCGCCAGCCGGGCGTTCTGCTCCACCAGCAGCACGGTCGTGCCCTGGCGGTGGATCTCCTCCACCACCTCGAAGATCCGCCGGACCATGAGCGGCGCGAGCCCCATCGAGGGCTCGTCGAGCAGCAGCACCCGCGGGCGCGCCAGCAGCGCCCTCGACATGGCGAGGAGCTGCTGCTCGCCGCCCGAGAGCGCGCCGGCGGGCTGTCGCCGGCGCTCGCCCAGCACCGGGAAGCGGGCGCACTGCTCGTCGATGAGGGCGGCGTGCCGGGCGCGCGGCACGAGCCCGCGGCGGCTCTCGACCGCCACCCGGAGGTTCTCCTCCACGCTCATGCGGGCCAGGATGGCCCGCCCCTCGGGCACGACCACCAGCCCGGCCGCCAGGGCCCGGTGCGAGGGGAGGCCGGTGACCTCCCGCCCCTCGAGCAGGACGCGCCCGCCGGCCACCGGCACCAGCCCGCCGATGGCGTTGAGGGTGCTGCTCTTGCCGGCGCCGTTCGGGCCGATGAGCGCCACCACGCTCCCCTCGCCCACCGAGAGCGACACGCCGGAGACCGCCCGGACGTGCCCGTACTGGACCCGCAGGTCCTCGACCTGGAGGAGCGCCGTCACGCGTCGCTCCCCAGGTAGGCGGCGATCACCGCCGGGTCGGCGCGCACCTCGGCGGGCGTGCCGTCGGCGAGCACCTTGCCGAAGTCGAGCACCGTGATCCGGTCGCAGACGCCCATCACCAGCTCCAGGTTGTGCTCCACCAGCAGCACCGCGCGCCCCTCGCGCGCCACGTCGCGGATGAGCCGGGCGATCGCCTCCACCTCGCCGCGGCTCATCCCGGCGGTGGGCTCGTCGAGGAGCAGCACCGCCGGATCGGCGGCCAGCGCCCGGGCGATCTCCACCCGCCGCTGCTCGCCGTAGGAGAGGTTCGCGGACCGCTCCCCGGCCCGCTCCGCGAGCCCGACGCGCTCGAGGAGCGCCGCGGCCCGGGCGCGGACGGCCCGCTCCTCCCGCGCCGCCGTGGGGGCGAAGAGCAGGCGCGGCCAGAGCGGCGCCCGCCGGGTCCGGTGGGCCCCCACGATCACGTTCTCGAGCGCGGAGAGCTCCGGGAAGAGGCGGATGTTCTGGAAGGTGCGGGTGACGCCGAGCGCGGCGACGCGGTGCGGGGGGAGCCCGTCGAGCCGCCTCCCGCGGAGCTGGATGGTGCCCTGGGTCGGACGCACCAGCCCGGAGATGAGGTTGAGGAGCGTGGTCTTCCCGGCGCCGTTCGGGCCGATGAGGCCGTGCACCTCCCCCGGGGCGACGCCGAAGCTCGCCGACTGCACCGCCTGCACGCCGCCGAAGGACCGCCCGACCGCGTCCACCTCAAGCAGCAAGGGCCACCCCCTTCCGCCGCTCGCGCCAGCGCCGCAGCCGCCGGGGCAGCGAGGCGAGCCCGTGCGGCAGGAACAGGATCACCGCGAGCAGGATGGCGCCGTTCAGGAACTGGCGCAGGGGGCCGGGCTCCACCCCGACCAGCTCGCCCAGCACCCGCAGCACCTCGGGGAGGAGCGTGAGGAAGGCGGCCCCGATCACCGGGCCGATGAAGCTGGTGATGCCGCCGACCACCGCGTAGACCAGCATCTCCACCACCCGGCCGAAGCCGAAGCCGCTCGGCGCCACCATGAAGGTGAGGTGCGCGTCGAGCGCCCCGGCGAGCCCCGCCAGCCCGGCCCCCAGCACGAACATGGCGAGCTTGTAGCGGGTGCTGTCGATGGCGAGCGTGCGCGCCACCGCCTCGTCCTCGCGGATCGCCTCCAGCGCCTGGCCGTGGCGCGAGCCGCGCAGCCGCCAGAAGAGGAAGGCGGCGGCGACGAGCAGCAGGTACACCACCGGCAGCGTGGTCCGCTGGGGAATCCCCACCAGCCCGAGCGCGCCGTTGGTGTAGTCCCAGTTCACGAACCCGAGCCGCACCATCTCGCCGAAGCCGATGGTGGCGATGGCGAGGAAGACGCCCCGCAGCCGGAGCACCGGCAACCCGAGCGGCACCGCCACCGCCGCCGGGAGCAGCGCGGCGACGGCCAGCACCGCCGCGAACGGCAGGGCGGTGTGCTGCGTCAGCAGGGCCGAGGCGAAGGCGCCGATGGCCATGAAGCCGGCGTTGGCGAGCGAGAGCTGGCCGCAGGAGAGCGTGGCGTAGACCGAGAGCGCCAGCAGGCCGTTGATGCCCACGAAGCCGATGGCGGACTGCCAGGTGAGGAAGAGCTCCTGGAGCGCGGCGATCACGGGCACCTTCAGGCGACGCGGGTGGCGGCCTGGCCGAGCAGCCCCCGCGGCCGGACCAGGAGCACGAGGAAGAGGACCGCGAAGGCGACCGCGTCGCGGTAGGACGAGCCGAAGCGGGCCACGGTGAAGGTCTCCACCAGGCCGAGCCCGAAGCCGGCGATCACCGCGCCGGGCATGCTCCCCATCCCGCCCACGATGATCACCGCCAGCCCCTTGAGCTCCACGCTCCGGCCCACGTCGGGCGAGATGCTGTTGAAGGCCAGCCCGAAGAGCACGCCGGCGGCGCCGCCGAGGGCGGAGGAGATGAAGAACGAGAGGGCGATCACCCGGTCCACGTCGATGCCGAGCACCCGGGCGGCGAACCCGCTCTCGGCCACCGCGCGGATCTGGCGGCCGAGGCGGGTGCGCTGCAGGAGGAAGGTGAGCCCGAGCACCATCAGGACGGCGATCCCGATGATGACCAGCTGCAGCTCCTGCACCACCGCGCCCCCGAGGTGCAGCTGCCGCTCCGGGACGGTGCCGAGCGGGAAGCGGGAGACGTCCGGGCCCCAGAGGCCCAAGGCGATCGACTCGAAGATGGTGGCCACCGCCAGCGAGCTGATGAGCCCCGCCACGTTGGAGTCGGCGCGCCCGCGCAGCGGGCGGAAGGCGACCCGCTCCACCAGGATCCCGACCAGCCCCGCGGCGACGGTGGCGAGCGGGAGCGCGAGCAGGATGTGCAGGTGCGCCAGCGAGACCAGCGTCAGCGCCAGGAAGGCGCAGAGCATGAAGACCGCCTGGTGCGCCAGGTTGAGGATGTCGAGCACGCCGAAGACCAGCGTGTACCCGAGCGCGAACAGCGCGTAGATGCTGCCCAGGAAGAGCCCGTTGACGATCTGCTGGCCCACCTCCGCTCCTTCCCCCGCCCCTACTGCAGGATGACGAACTTCCCGCCCTTCACCTGCTGCAGGGCCGGCTCGTGCTCGCCGTCCCGCTGCGGGGTGAAGGAGAAGCGGCCGAGCGGGGTGTCGAGGTTCTTCACCCTGGCGAAGCCGGCCTTGATGTCCTCCCGGCCGGCCTTGAAGCCGGCGAGCTTGATGGCCTCGGCGATGACGTACACGCCGGTGTAGGCCTGCGCGGAGAACTGGTCGGGGTTCACGCCGCGCGCCTTCATCCCGGCGATGAAGCGCTGGTTGACCGGGTCGGGGCTGGCGGCGTTCCAGGAGGTGCCCACCAGCACCCCCTCGGCGGCGGGGCCGGCGTTCTTGATGAACGCCGGGCTGTTCAGGCCGTTGCCGCCCATGATCGGCCCCTTGTAGCCGAGCTGGCGCGCCTGGATGACGATCGCCGACCCGTTGTCGGCGAGCGCCGAGACCATCAGGACGTCGGGCTTGAGCGCCATGAGGGCGGTGAGCTGGGCGTTGTAGTCCCGGTCGGACTTGGCGAAGGTCTGGGTGCCCAGGATCTTCACCCCCTGCTGCGGCAGGGCCGACCTCATCACGTCGTAGCCGGCCTTGGTGAAGACGTCGTCGTTGCCGTAGAGCACGGCCGCGGTCTTGAACCCGAGCTTCGCCCGGGCGCGGCGCAGCGCGCCGGGGATCACCTGCTTCTCGGTGAGCGAGACGCGCCAGATGTACGGCCCGATGTCGGTGATGCCGGTCGGCGAGGTGTTCGAGACCGCCAGCACGGGCACTCGGGACGCCTCGGCGATCGGGTCCGCGGCGGTCGCGGTGGTGGAGAGCGTCGGCCCGATGATGACGCTCACCCGGTCGCGGTTGATGAACCGCTGGTAGACGTTGATCCCCTGCTCCTTGGTCGAGCCGTCGTCCTCCACGATGGCCTGGAGCTTCAGGCCGTGGAGCGCGCCGGAGCGGTTGATCTCGTCCACCGCGAGCTGGATCCCCGCCTTCTGGGTGGCCCCGTAGACGGCGGCCGCGCCGGTCATCGAGAGCGCCGCGCCGATCTTGGCCGTCTCGGCCGCGCGCGCCGGACCCGAGAGCCCCGCGCCGACCAGCACCGCCAGCGAAAGACACCGAAGGTGAAACCGCATTTGGACCTCCTCGTGCGAAGGGCGTGTTTCGGCTTTGTACCGCAGTCCTTGCGCTGGGAAAGCGAGAATTCACCGCGCCTCGCGCGCGGCGCTTTGCGCGGTGCGCAACAAATCGTCAGCGAAATCAACGTCACAAGTGGGTTATGCGTTTGTCACATTTGCGCGACGATCGCTTGCCTGTTCGCGCGGGCGTGTGGTTGGATGCCTGCTTGACTCACTCGTGTCACCCGCACACCCCGCGTTCGAACGATTCACCCGGCTGTTTCGCACCAAACCGGCGGATCCCGCATCGTAGAGATGCGGCCCTGACGGAATCATCCAACGGAGGTCGCCCCAAGTGAGACTCAGACTACTTGCCATCGCGATGCTGCTCTCCTGGTCGGCCGCTGCGCACGCGGCCGACTCCGACAACCAGTACACCTTCGCCTTCCACGGGTTCGTGGGCGGGTCGCTCTACGGGCAGGACGCGCACCTCGGCCCGAGCGCCGGCGGCCAGCCGATGTGGGTCGACAAGACCCTGAGCACGGACAAGCTCTCTCTCGGCGGCGACATCCGTCAGACCCGGCTCAACTTCTCCCTCGCCGGTCCGAAGGTGCTGAACGGCGCGACCCCGAAGGCGGTCGTCGAGATCGACTTCTTCGGCGGCAACAGCTCCGGCGGGTTCGGCGACGTCTCCGTCTTCCCCCGTATGCGCGAGGCCTACGCCGAGCTGGCGTGGGAGAACACCACCATCCAGGTGGGCCAGCAGTACTCCCTGGTGCTCGGCGTGAGCACGGTGTCCACGCCCTTCCTCCCGGCGTCGGTCGGGCACGTCGCCTTCCCCGTGACCTACGCGGCCGGCACCATCGGTTGGCGTTATCCGGGTATCTACATGTACGAGCGCATCCCGGTGGGGAGCGACACCAAGCTGGAGCTGGCTCTCGAGGTCGCCCGCTCGGCCTGGGCGAACCCGGCCAATCCGGGCGAGGTCAACGGCAACCTCGTTCCTTTCTTCACTGACACGCCGGGTCTGGGCGAGGCTTCCGGCCTGCCCCAGATCGAGGCTCGCGCCATGCTCGCGAACAAGATGTTCCAGGGCTTTGTGACCGGCCACTGGAGCAGCGTCGATCCGACCGGCGACGGCGTTTCGCCCCTTGCGGGCGCCGCCTGCACCCCCGGCACGCTCAAGAGCCAGAGCAGTGGGTGTGGCAATGTCGAGACGATGGCGGTCAACGGCGGCCTGCGCGGCATCTTCGGCCCCCTCACCATTCAGGGCGCCGGCTACGTCGGCCAGAATACCGCCCCGCTGCTCGGCGAAATCGTCCAGTTCCAGAACCTCGCCCTCGGCGACGTGAAGGAGTGGGGCGCCTGGGGCCAGGCCGGCTTCAACTTCACGCCTGAGCTCAGCCTCTGGGGCCTGATCGGCACCGAGCGGCTCGACACCGGCGACGCCGCGCGCGCCTTCGCGGGCAACGCGAACGCCCGGTGGCAGAACACCTCCTCGCAGGGCATGCTCCAGTACGCCGAGAAGGGGTACAAGGTTGGCCTCGAGTTCACGCACTGGCTCACCCGCACCCTGGGCAATGGCAACCTCAACGGCAACCAGCTGATGGCGAGCGCCTTCTACTTCTTCTAGAAGACGCCCCGCGAGCTCGCGGGAAAAAAGGCCGGTGCTCCTCGCGGGGCACCGGCCTTTCCATTTCACGCGACATCGGTCCCGGAGCTTCGCCGGGAGCCGGACTTCACTGCCGGTCCTCACCCCTCATGGGCCATCCCCGCCGGGACACGCGACCATCCGGGGCCGGAGCCGCTAATTTGGTCGATTCAAGGAGGATTCTCCATGAATCGTCTCTTCGCGGCCGCGCTCCTGCTCCTCACCACCTTCGCCCCCGGGCTGGCCGGCGCCGCCGAGGTGAAGATCGGCATCATCAACTCGATCACCGGACCGGAGGCGCCGATCGGCGAGAACCTGACCAACGGGATGAAGCTCGCCGCCGAGGACCTCGCCAAGAAGGGGATCAAGGTCCAGCTCTTCTGGGAGGACGACACCGGCAAGCCGCAGGTGGCGATGAGCGCCATGGAGAAGCTCGCCACCCGCGACGGCGTGGCCGGCGTCGTCGGCCCCTACACCTCCGCCTCCGCCAACGCCGTGGCCCGCCGCGCCGAGCAGTACAAGGTGCCGCTCCTCGTGCCGGCGGCGGCCAAGGAGGAGATCACGCGCCAGGGGTTCAAGTGGGTGTTCCGCATGAACGCCCCGGCCGACGTCTACGCCTCGGTGATCCTCGACGCGGTGACGAAGCTCGGGACGCCGCGCACCATCGCCTTCCTCTACGAGAACACCGACTTCGGCACCTCCACCGCCAAGTCGGCCAAGGAGTACGCCTCGAAGCACGGGCTCAAGGTGGTCGCCGACGAGCCCTACTCGAAGGGCTCGCCGGACTACCGCTCCACCCTCACCAAGGTGAAGTCCACCAACCCCGACCTCGTCTTCATGGTCTCGTACGTGGCCGACGCCATCCTGCTCATGCGGCAGGCCCGCGAGATCGGCCTCACCCCGAGGGCCTTCCTCGGCGGCGGCGCCGGCTTCACCACCGCCGAGTTCGCGCGGGAGAAGGAGATCTCGAACGGCGTCTTCTCCTCGACCCAGTGGACCGGCGACGTCCCCTGGCCCGGCGCCAAGGACTTCTTCAACCGCTACAGGGCCCGCTTCGGGAAGGAGCCCTCGTACCACGCCGCCTGCGCCTACGAGTCGCTGATGGTGATGGCGCAGACCGCGGCGGCCGCCGGGGGCGATCGCGAGAAGACCCGGGCCGGCCTAAAGGGCGGGAGCTGGGACGGCATCATGGGTCCGGTGAAGTTCCAGGACTTCGCCGGCTTCACCAACCAGAACCAGCACCAGATGCTGGTCCAGCAGATCCAGCACGGAGAGTACGAGACGGTGTACCCGCCGCAGTTCGCCACCCGCAAGGCGGTGTACCCCTTCCCGGGCTGGAAATAGCCGGGGATGATCGTCTTCCTGCAGTCGCTCGTCAGCGGCGTGCTGGTGGGCGGCGTCTACGCGCTCATCGGGATCGGGCTCACCATCATCTTCGGCGTCATGCGCGTCATCAACTTCGCGCACGGCGAGCTGCTGATGGTGGGCATGTACCTCGCCTACTTCGCCTTCACCCTGCTCGGCGTGGACCCGTTCCTGTCGGTGCTGCTGGTGATCCCGGCGATGTTCCTGCTCGGGGCCGTGCTGCAGCGGGTCTTCAT
>JAJXVM010000301.1 GCA_021782135.1 Myxococcales bacterium
GGCGGCGGCGGGCACGCGGCGCCGCCGCGTCGCGAGTAGCGACTACCGAGTGGCGAGGCAGGCTCGCGGGAGCTTTCGCCGGCGACTCCCTCCCGCCGGTGAAAAGAGAACGGCCGCTCGTCCGAGCTCGGACGAGCGGCCGTCGCGCGTCGGGAGCCTGGGCGCGACTACGTCCGGAACTGCAGCCCGACGGCCAGGTTGTAGGTGGTGAAGTAGGTGAAGTAGGTGTTGAAGCCGATCGGCTCGACGAGCAGGTTCACGGTCGGGGAGAGCGCGTAGGTCCCGCCGAAGCCGAACCGGAGCACGCCGCTCACGTCGCTGCCGTTGTTGGTGAGCAGCGCGAGCCCGAGGCCCGCCTCACCGTAGAGCTTGAGCTTCGGCGAGAGCGGGATGAGCAGGCGGGCCTCCGGAACGACCTCGAAGATCGAGAGGGGATCGACGTAGGTGAAGGAGAAGCGGCCGCCCGCCTCGAGCTCGAGCTTCGGGGCGATCTCGCCGAACGAATAGAGCGCCTCCACGCCGACCTTGGGGCCCGCGTCGGGGGAGTGGCTGTAGTAGCCGTAGCCCGGGATGTAGTAGTCCTCGTGGCCGAGCGGCAGGGCCAGCTCGAGCCGGGGAGCGATGTTCCAGTAGCCGGCGCCGGCGTGGTGCGCGCCCGCGCCCGAGCCGGAGGTGAGGTCGGGCACCCGCAGGTCGGGCAGCTGGAGGTCCATGTCGCCGGCGAACGCTGGCGCGGCGAGGAGGCAAGCGGCGAGGGCCAGCGGCAGCCGCAGGGCGCGAAGGTTGAACGAACGCAAGGGGGTGAGCTCCTGTGAGGGGTGAGGTCCCGGCGGTCCATGAGCGGCCGCCGCGGCTGGGCGGGCATTGTACCCCGTCCGGGCGACAAGTCGCTCGACTTCTCGCTCCCGGCTCACCCAGCCCGGCAGGCGCGCGGCGCGCCTACAGCTTGACCTGCAACCCGAGCGTGGGGATGGCGATGTGCGTTCCGAGGCCGCTCTTGGCGTTGATCCAGAACCCCACCTCGCCCAGCACGTTGACGTCCGGCGTGAGGGCGTAGATCACCCCCGGCGCGAGCAGCAGGTCGAGCATGGCGCCGCTGTCGGAAGTGGCGAAGCCGTACGCGTTCACGCTCCAGTGGTAGAAGCCGAGGCCCATGCCGGCCTCGCCGTAGGCGGCGAGGACCGGCGTGATCGGGTACTCCAGGCGTGCCACCATCACCGCGTCGACCGTCCAGAGGCTGGCGTCTCCGCCGTTGTACGCGATCCCGATCCGCGGCCCGACGTCGAGCCGGAGCTTGGGCGCGATCTCGCCGAATCCATAGAGCCCCTCGCCGGCCACGCGGGGGCCCACGTTCGCGCCGGTGGCGGTGGGGACGTCGAGGCCGAGCAGCGCGGCCCAGGCCCACTTCCCCTCCGGGACGATGGTCGCGTCTTCCACGAGCTCGCCACGGGCCAGCGAAGGGGTGGGGAGCAGCAGCAGCGAGGCGAGGACCGCCAGGAGCGGCAGGCGCGGCGTGCGGGTCATGGACGCAAGCGTCGAACGCCCGACGGGCTTCCTCAACGTCGTCGAAGGGCTCTCCCCAAACGGAACCACCCGTCGGGAGCGCCGCGGCCGGTCCGCGCCGCGGGCGCTCAACTCTCGGTCACGCGCACCGTGGTCCGCATCTGCCGGCCGGTGTCGCGATCGCTCGCGCTCACCGTCAGGATGCCCTCGACGTTCACCTCGAAGAGCATCCGCAGCCGGACCTGGCCGGCGGGGCAGGGGCGCACCCCGTCGAAGGTGAACTCTCCCAGCAGGTCGTTGCGCTCCGCCAGGGGGTCGTCGCCCTGGAAGATGCGCACCGAGAGCGCCTGCTGGCCATCCACGGAGTTGGTGGCCGGCAGCGCCTTCGCGTTCGGGATGGGCGCGTTGCGGGGCAACACCACGCGCATCCGGCCGCCGGCGGCCTCGAGCCCGATGGCCATCGGGATGACGTCGAGCAGTTGCAGCCGCAGGTCGCTGTCCTCCTGGAGCGACCAGCCGTAGAGCGCGGCGCCGACCGCCACCGCCTCGTCCGGGTGAACGCCCTTCGAGGGCGGCCTGCCGAAGCGCTCCGCGAGCGCCCGCTGGATGACCGGCATGCGGGTCTGGCCGCCGACCAGCATCACCTCGTCGATGTCCCCCGGCGCGAGCCCCGCGTCCTCCATGACCCGCTCCACCCGAAGCAGCGCGCGCCGCACCAGCGGCGCGGTGAGCTCCTCGAGCTCTCGCCGGGAGAGGCGCAGGTCGAGGCTCAGCGGCCTCCCGTCGTCGGTCATGGTGATGAACGGAATCGAGAACGGGACCTCGGTGCGGCTGGAGAGGTCGATCTTGGTGCGCTCGGCGAGGTCGCGGATGCGCTGCATGGCGACCGGGTCCTGCGAGAGATCGAGGCCGTGCTCGGCCTGGAAGGCCTGCAGCACCCGCTGGACGAGGACCTCGTCGAAGTCGAGCCCGCCGAGGAAGATGTCGCCGCCGGTCGCCTTCACCTCGAAGACCCGGTCGCGGATCTCGATGATGGAGACGTCGAACGTGCCGCCGCCGAGGTCGAAGATCAGGACCCGCTCGCGCAGGGACTTGCCGACGCCGTAGGCGAGCGCCGCCGCGGTCGGCTCGTTGATGATCCGGACCACCTCGAGGCCGATGAGGCGGCCGGCCGCCTTCACCGCCTGCCGCTGCCGGTCGTTGAAGTAGGCCGGGACCGTCACCACCGCCCGCCCGGCGCGGAAGCCGAGGAAGTCGGAGGCGACGTCCCGGATCTTGGCCAGGATCCGGGCGCTCACCTCGTGGACCCGGAAGCGCCGGCCCTGGCAGGCGAGCGCCACCTCGCCCCCGCCGTCCTCGATCCGGAACGCGGCGGAGCGCTGGACGCTGTCCACCACCTCGTCCCTGGGCGATCGGCCGATGAGTCGCTTGGTCGCGTACAGGGTGTTTCGCGGGTTGAGCTGCCACTGCCGCTTCGCCTCGTGGCCGACGAGCTCGTTGCCCTTGTCGTCGATGGCGAAGATCGACGGGACGATCGCGTCCCCGTTTCGCTGGGGGATGATCCGCACCTGGCCGTCGGGCAGCGCCACGGCGGCGCACGAGTTGGTCGTGCCGAGGTCGATCCCGATGATGACGTCCGGCCGCAGGCGCTCCACGCGTCGAGCGTACCCTAACGAGGTAGGGCGAGCCACCGGCCCGGCGCCCGCCCCCTCGGAACGTCCGGAATACCCGGGCAGGCCCGAGCCTTCACAGGCTCGTGACCCCCGCGCGCCCTCCCTTCGCCCCCCTCGCAGCCGTCCTCCTCGCCGCCGCGGGGCTCTCCCTCCCCGCGTTCGCCGCCGCCGGCGGCGGGAACCCCAGGTCCGCCACCGTCCAGAAGGTGTTCCCGGCGGCGGTCCGGATCCAGCTGCTCGCGGGCGGCAAGGTGGTTCGCAGCGCCTCGGGCGTGGCGTTCGCGCGCGAGGGGAGCTCCACCTACATCCTCACCAACGCCCACGTGGTGGACCCGGACCCGGCCTGGCCGGCGCCGGTCGACCTCCACGTCCTCGCCGCCGGGCGCAAGGAGGCGCTCGGGGGCAGGGTGACCGCGCGCGGCCAGGTGCCCGACGTGGATCTGGCGGTGATCGAGGTGCAAGACCGCGACCTGGCGGTGGCGCAGCTCGCCGACGACGACACGCTCGAGCTCGGCGACGACCTGGTCGTCATCGGCGCGCCGTTCGGGAAGGGGCTGTCGGTGGCCGCCGGGATCATCTCGCAGGTCGAGTACGAGTTTCCGGAGGCGGCTGGCGCGCCGCGCGTGCCGCGCTCGCTCAAGACCGACGCCGCCATCGGCTATGGCAGCTCGGGCGGCGGCGTCTTCGAGGTCCCGAGCGGCCGCCTCGTGGGGCTGGTCGAGGGCTACCGGACCGCGCGGGTCGCCTTCGGCGCGAAGGACGAGTACGCCTTCGACGTTCCCATGCCCGGGGAGACCTTCGTCGCGCCCGCCGCCAAGATCCGGCGCTTCCTCGGCGAGCGCGGGCTGGCGCGCCTCGCCTCGCCCGGCGCGCGCCGGGAGACCACGGCCAGCGCGCAGGCGCCGCGCGG
>JAJXVM010000033.1 GCA_021782135.1 Myxococcales bacterium
CGGCCTCGCGGCCGGCGCGGCGCAGGTGGACGCCGCCCGCGCCCAGGCCGAGGCGGCGCGGGCCGGCCACTACCCCACGCTCGGCGTGAGCGCCCGCGCGCTGGTCACCGACGAGCCGATGAACGCCTTCGGCCTCAAGCTCGACGAGCAGCGGATCACGGCGCAGGACTTCAACCCGGCCCGGCTCAACGCCCCGTCCGCGATCGGCGGGATCGGCCTCGGCGGCTCGCTGACCGTGCCGATCTACGCGGGCGGGCGGGTCACGGCCGGGGCGAGCGCCGCGGCCGCGGGAGCGGAGGCGGAGTCGCTGAGCCAGGAGCGGCGGCAGCAGGAGCTGGCCCTCGGGGTGGTGCGCACCTACTTCGCGGCGCAGGTGGCGGCGGAGGGGCTCGCTCACGCCGACGACGTGCTGCGGCACGCGCAGGAGACCGAGCGCTTCGTCCGGCAGCGCAACGAGAAGGGGCTCATGCTCGACTCCGAGGTCGCGCGCGCGACCGCCTTCCGCGCCCAGGCCGAGGCGGAGCGCGCCGGGGCGGCGCAGCGGCTCGAGAGCGCGCGGTCGGCGCTGGCGCTCCTGGTCGGCGAGGGCGCGCGGGGGGCGGAGCTGACCACCCCGCTCGAGGCCGGCGGAGGCGGCGAGGCGCGCAAGGCCGCCGCTCCCCAGCCCTCCCCGCGCGGCGGGGAGGGAGCTGCGAGGTCCGGCAACTCCGGCGAGCCTCCTTCCCTCTCCCGCGCGGTGGGGGAGGGGCAGGGAGGGGGTCCGCTCTCCGGCCGCCCCGACCTCGCCGCCGCCCGCGCCCAGGCGGAGGCCGCCCACGAGGCGGTGACCGTCGCCCAGGGGAGCCTGCTGCCCGAGGTCTTCGCCCAGGGGAGCGTCGAGACCATGCGCTCGGCGCTCGACCAGGGCGCCACCTGGTTCACCGCCGTCCTCGGGGCCCGCTGGAACCTCTCGCTCGCCGATCGCTCGGAGGTGAAGGCGGCGCGCGCCCGCGCCACCGCGGCCGACCGGAACGTCGCCTGGCAGGAGCGCCAGGCCACCCGCGAGGTGGAGGAGGCGGACCGCGCCATCTCCACCGCCGACGCGCGGGTCCGCTCCGCGGAGGAGGCGGTCGCCGCCTCGGAGTCGGCCCGCGCGCTCCGCCAGGCCCGCCATCGCGAGGGGCTGCTCCCGCTCACCGAGGTCCTCGACGCCGAGGCCGGCCTCGCCGGCGCCCGCGCGCTGCTGCGCGCGAGCCGGCTCGACGCCCGCGTCGCCCGGGCCGAGCGCCAGCTCGCGCTCGGCCAGCCCATCGAAGGAGTCCAGCCATGATCCACCTCCCGCTCGCGTCCATCCCGGGCTCCCGCTCGCCGCTCCGGCTCGCCGGCGCCGCGCTCGCCTCCGCCCTCCTCCTCGGGCCGGCGCTCTCGGCCGGGGCCGAGCCGGCCCGCCCGCCGCCCAGGGTGCGGCTCGTCTCCTCCGAGCAGGCGCGCGGGGTGCGCGCGGTGGCCGGGAACCTCGCCGCCGAGCGGCGCGCCACCCTCGCCACCCGCATGGCCGCGCGCGTGAAGGCGGTGCTGGTGGAGGAGGGGCAGCGGGTCGCCGCCGGCCAGCTGGTGGTCCGGCTCGACGACTCCGACGTGCGCGGCCAGCTGCGCGCCGCCGAGACCTCCCTCTCGGCCGCCCAGGCGCAGGAGCGGCGCATGCGCAAGCTCACCGCCGAGCGGGCCGCCACCCAGAGCGAGCTCGAGCTCGCCACCTCCCAGCTGGCGCAGGCCGAGGCGGCGGTGGCCGCCGCCCGCGCCTCGCTGAGCTACACCGAGCTCCGCGCCCCCTTCGCCGGCACCGTGCAGGCCCGGCGGGTGCAGGCCGGCGACATGGTCGGCCCGGGCCAGCCGCTCGTCGACCTGGAGGCGGGCGGGCTCGAGCTCCAGGCCACCTTCTCCGAGGACGAGGCGCGGGGGCTCCGCATCGGCTCTCCGCTCCGGTTCGAGGCCGAGGGGCGGCAGGGGCGGGCGGTGGTGACCGCCCTCGCCCCCGGCGGCGATCCGCTCTCGCACCGCCGCGGTTTGCGGGCGCGGGTGGTGGAGGGCAGCGGCTTCGTGAGCGGGACCTTCGCCCGCATCGAGCTCCCGGCCGGCGCCGGGGCGCGGCCGGCGCGCGGCGAGCAGGTGTGGGTGCCGCGCTCCGCCGTGGTGGAGCGGGGAGACCTCACCGGCGTCTTCGTGCTCGACGGCGGGCGGGCCGAGCTGCGCTGGCTCGCGGTCGGCGACGCGGTCGGGGACCGGATCCCGGTGCGCGCGGGGCTCTCGGCGGGCGAGCGGGTGATCGACGCCCCCGGCGCGCTGCGCGACGGCGAGCCGGTCGAGGTGGCGCCGTGACCGAGCAGGAGCCCAGGCTGGGCGTGGCGGGCCGCATCGCCCGCGCCTTCCTCACGAGCAAGCTCACGCCGCTCGGGGTGGTGGCCGCGATCCTGCTCGGCGCCTTCGCGGTCTTCCTCACGCCGCGCGAGGAGGAGCCGCAGATCGTCGTCCCGATGGTGGACGTGATCATCCCCTTCCCGGGCGCCACGCCGCGCGAGGTGGAGAGCCAGCTCACCACCCCCATCGAGCGTCGGCTCTGGGGGATCCCGGGGGTCGAGTACCTCTACAGCACCAGCTCGCCGGGCGCGGCGTTCCTCACGGTCCGCTTCAAGGTGAACGAGCCGCTCGAGCCCTCCCTGGTCAAGGTGCACCAGGAGCTGATGGCCCACCCGGAGCTGCTCCCCTCCGGCGCCCGCGCGCCCATCGTGCGGCTCCTCACCATCGACGACGTCCCCTTCCTCACCCTCACGTTGCACGGGCCGTCCATGCCTCCCGGGGTGCTGCGCGCGCTCGGCGAGGAGGTGGCGCGCGAGCTCGCCGACGTCCCCGATACCGCGCAGGTGAAGGTGCTCGGCGGGGCGCGGCGGGTGGTGCGGATCGAGCCCGACCCGGAGCGGCTGCGCAGCCTGGGGCTGTCGCTGGCCGAGCTGCACCCGCCGCTGGAGAGCGCGAGCGCGCAGCTCCCGGCCGGCGCCCTGGTGGACGGCGGCCGGCGCACCGAGGTGGAGGCCCGCGGGTTCGTGCTCACCGCCTCCCAGCTCAGGCGGGTGGTGGTGGCGGTCCGGAACGGCCGGCCGGTCTACCTGGAGGACGTGGCGCGCGTCACCGACGGCCCCGAGCCCGAGCCGCCGGTGGTGCTCCTGGCCGCGAAGGGGCAGCAGGGCTTCGAGCAGGCGGTGTCGATCACCCTCTCGAAGCGGGCCGGCGCCAACGCGACCGCGCTCGCGAAGCGGGTCGAGCACAAGCTCGAGTCGCTGCGGGGCGGCCTGGTGCCCCGGAGCGTGAAGGTCTCGGTCACCCGCAACTACGGCGAGACCGCGGGGGAGAAGTCGAACGAGCTCATCGAGCACCTGCTCATCGCCACCTTCTCCGTGATCGCGCTCATCGCGCTCGCCATGGGCTGGCGGGCCGGCCTGGTGGTGGCGGTGGCGGTCCCGGTCACCCTGGCCCTCACCCTGCTCCTCACCTACCTGTTCGGCTACACGCTCAACCGCGTCACCCTCTTCGCGCTCATCTTCTCGATCGGCATCCTGGTGGACGACGCCATCGTGGTGGTGGAGAACGTGCACCGCCACCTCCACCTGCCCGGCCGCCCCCGCAGCTTCGCGCGCACGGTGCTGGAGGCGGTGGACGAGGTGGGCAACCCCACCATCCTCGCCACCTTCGCCGTGATCGCCGCCATCCTCCCCATGGCCTTCGTGCGGGGGCTCATGGGCCCGTACATGCGCCCCATCCCGGTGGGCGCGAGCGCGGCCATGATGTTCTCGCTCTTCATCGCCTTCGCGGTGAGCCCGTGGGCGGCGATGAAGGTCTTCCGCAAGGAGGCCCGGATCCCGGAGTGCGACGAGACCGGGCTCCACCCGGCCGACCCGGCGCGCGAGCCGGTCGCGCCGTCGATCGAGGATCAGCGGGCCCACGCCGAAGGGCCGGAGGGGATCGCCACCCGCGTCTACCGGAAGATCATGTCGACCCTGCTCCGCTCGGGGAAGGCGCGGCTCGCCTTCCTCGCGCTGGTGCTGGTGCTCTTCGCCGGCGCGGCCTCGCTGGTGGCGTTCGGGGCGGTGAAGGTGAAGATGCTCCCCTTCGACAACAAGAGCGAGTTCCAGGTCCAGGTGGACCTGCCGGCCGGGGCCGCCCGCGAGGAGGCGCTGGCGCTCGGGCAGAAGCTGGCCCGGCGGCTGCTCCAGGAGCCGGAGGTCCGCAACGTCGAGATCTACTCCGGCGTGGCCGCGCCCTTCACCTTCGTGGGGATGGTGCGCCACTCCTTCCTGCGCGAGGCGGCCGAGCAGGTGGACCTGCAGGTGAACCTCGTCCCCAAGGGCGACCGGAAGGCCCAGAGCCACGCCATCGTCACCCGCCTGCGCCCGGCCCTCCAGGACCTCGCCTGGCCCGCCGGGGCGCGCCTCAAGCTGGTCGAGATCCCGCCCGGCCCGCCGGTGCTCGACACGCTCGTGGCCGAGGTCTACGGGCCGACGGCGCGGGAGCGGGACCGGATCGCCGGCGAGGTGCTCTCCGCCTTCCGGAGCACCAAGGGCGTGGTGGACGTCGACTCGACGCTGACGCCCACCTCCCCCCGCCTGTCGCTGGTGCTCGACACCGAGAAGGCGGCCTTGCACGGGGTGCAGCCCGCGGCGGTGATCCAGACCCTGGCCGCGGCCGGGCAGGGCGACGCGCTCGGGACCTTCCACGTCGATCGCGGCGCGGCGCAGGTGCCGGTGGTGCTGCGGCTCGCCCCCGCCCAGCGCTCCCGGGCGCAGCAGCTGCTGCAGCTCACCGTGCCCGGGGTGCGGGGCGCCGTGCCGCTCTCCGAGCTGGTGCGGCCGGTGGAGGGGCGGGCCGACGCCCCCATCTTCCACAAGAACCTGAAGCCGCTCTCCTACGTCTTCGGCGACCTCGCCGGGGAGATCGAGAGCCCGGTCTACGCGCTCGCGGCGCTCGACAAGAAGATCGACGCGCTCCGGAGCGCGGGCGGCGAGGTCATCCCGCGCTACGGGCTGTCGCACCCGGAGGAGACCGAGACGCCGTCGATCAAGTGGGACGGCGAGTGGCACATCACGCTCGAGGTGTTCCGCGACCTGGGCATCGCCTTCGGGGCGGTGCTGGTGCTCATCTACATCCTGGTGGTCGGCTGGTTCGAGAGCTTCCTCGTGCCGCTGGTGATCCTCACCCCCATCCCGCTCTCGCTCATCGGCATCCTGCCGGCGCACGGGCTGCTCGGCGCCTTCTTCACCGCCACCAGCATGATCGGCTTCATCGCCGGCGCGGGCATCATCGTGCGCAACTCGATCATCCTGGTCGACTTCATCGAGCTGAAGCTGCGGGAGGGGATGGCGCTCGAGGCGGCGGTGGAGGAGGCGGGCGTGGTGCGCTTCCGCCCCATGCTGCTCACCGCCTCGGCGGTGCTGGTGGGGAGCGCGGTGATGCTCGCCGACCCCATCTTCCAGGGGCTCGCCATCTCGCTCATGGCCGGCGAGGTCGCGGCGACGCTGCTCTCGCGCGTGGCGGTGCCGGTGCTCTACTACCTGTACGCCCGCTACGGGCGCGCCGCCGAGCTGCAGCGCGCCGGGGCGGCGGCCGCCCAGGCTCAGTACTCGAACCCGCTCCCGCCGATGAACTCGCGCAGGAGCGAGGTCGGGGGGACGTGATCGGGGTAGATGGAGACGAACTGGTCGATGAGCAGCCGCAGCCGGTGGGCGGTCGGGAAGGCGGGGTGGCTCTGCGGGACCTCGAGCAGGTACCGCTCCGCGTACACCTTCAGCACCGCCGGCTCGTAGATGAGCGAGCTGTCGAAGACCGTGTCGGCCTCGGCCTGGTACGGGAAGATGTGCCGCCGCTCCCCCGCCTGCACCGAGGGCCAGCGGAGGATGTTGTCGGCGGCGGAGTAGCCGCGGTGATGCCGGTCGCGCACGATGCGCCGCAGCAGGCGCAGGTCGGTGGCGGAGACCCGGGAGAGCCGGTCGAAGGCGAGGGTGGTCGCCGGGTGGACGAACACCCGGTAGAGCTCGCCCGACGCCGGGATGTCGCCGAGGAGCGCCGGGTTGAGGCCGTGGATCCCCTCCATCATGAGCACGTCGCCGCGCTGCAGCTGGAGCGGGGGGCCGCCGTCGGGGTGTGAGCGGCCGGTCTTGAAGTCGTAGCGCGCGGTGCGGACCGCCTCGCCGGCGAGCAGCCGGCGCACGTGGTCCTGGAGCAGCCGCAGGTCGAGCGCCTCCAGGGCCTCGAAGTCGAGCTCGCCGTCCGGCCCGCGCACCGTCTTCTCGCGGTCGACGTAGTAGTCGTCGAGCGAGAGGCCCACCGGGTTCTTGCCGTCGATCTGCAGCTGCACCCGCAGCCGGCGGATGAAGGTGGTCTTTCCGGAGGAGGAGGGGCCCGCCACGGCGATGATCCGCACCCGGTCGCCGGCCGCCGCGACGGCGTCGGCGATCTGGCCGATCCGCTTCTCGTGGAAGCCCTCCGCCACGTTGATGAGCTGGCTCACCTGGCCGGTGACGCAGGCCTCGCCGAAGTCGCCCACGCTCCGCAGGCGCATCGCCTCGAGCCAGGCCTCGTGGGCGCGCTCCATCGAGTCCTCGCTGGCCTCGGCGGCGGCGACCGACTTCACCCCGTTGCGCGGATCGCGCGCGCCCAGGTCGAGGAGCAGGTGGTTCTCGCCCGCCGTGAGCGCGAAGCCGCGGACCTCGGCGGTGGAGGGGAGCATGGGGCCCATGCCGATGGCGTAGATCTCGCCGCAGGCCACCAGCGGGACGGTGTTCTCGCGCCGGTGCCGGAGCAGGCCGGCGGCGTCGGTCCAGCCGCGCTGCTCGAAGAGGCAGATCGCCTCCTCGACCATCCAGGTCTCGTGCCGGATGGGGAGATCCTCGGCGGCCACCCGCGCCATCTCGGCGGCGAGCCGCCCGGCGAGCGCCGGCAGCGGCGCGGGGGCGGCGCCCTCGCAGGCCACGACCTGGGTGCGGCCGCGGGAGGGGCCGAGGCGCACGACGCACTCCGGCCAGAGCCGGCGCGCCGCCTCGAGGAGCACCAGCGCCACCGTGCGCGCGTAGATGCGGCGCCCCTCCCAGTGCTCGGTGGTGAGCGGGGCCAGGCTGGCGTCGGCCACGAGCGGCGTGGCGAGCGAGATCGGCTTCTGGCCCAGCAGGCCAGCCACCACCAGCACCCCCCCGACCTCCCGCGGGAGCAGCGCGCCCACCCGGGTGCCGGTCGGGACCTGGTCGACCCGGTCGCCGCGGCGGACGGTCACCGTGGGCGAGCGGGGGATGGAGCGACCCTGGACCGGGTGGGAGGACGGGTTCGAGAGCGGCTCGGGGAGGGCGGACATGGGAGCGGCGATTGTACCCCGCCGGCCTCAGGGGAGTCGCAGCACGAAGCACTTCAGGTAGCGGGTCTCCGGGACGCCCAGGAGCGCCGGGTGGTCCCGCCCCGCGCCGCGCTTCTCGAGCACCTGCACCGGCCGGCCCGCGTCCCGCCCCGCCTCGTGCACGATCTCCTCCAGCATGGCCTCGGGCACGTGGTAGCTGCACGAGGCGGTGATCAGGATCCCGCCGGGCTTCAGGATCTGCATGGCCCGGAGGTTGATCTCCTTGTAGCCCCGCCGCGCCGCCGGGATGGCCTCCTTGTTCTTGGCGAAGGCCGGCGGGTCGAGGACCACGAGGTCCCAGGAGGGCTCCTTCTCCGCCTCGTCGCGGAGCCAGTCGAAGGCGTTGGCCTCGACCACGGCAAGGTTCTCCGCCCGGTTGCGGGCGGCGTTCTCGCGCAGCAGCCCGGCCGCCACCGGCTGCATCTCCACCGCGGTCACCGACTCGGCCCGCCGCGCCAGCTGGAGGGCGAAGCCGCCGGCGTAGCTGAAGCAGTCGGCGCAGCGGCCGCGCGCGTAGTCCCCGGCCCGGAGGTGGTTCTCGCGCTGGTCCAGGAAGGCGCCGGTCTTCTGCCCCCCGAGCACGTCGAGCGCGAGCCGGACCTCGCCCTCCCGGTACTCGAGCGCCCCGGGGGCCTCGCCCCAAAGCACGCCCTTCACCTGCGCCAGCCCCTCCAGCTCGCGGACCCGCACGTCGTTCCGCTCCACCACCGAGCGCAGCCCGAGCTCGGCGGCCAGGATCTCGGCGATGCGCGCCTTGCGCCGGTCGGTGCCGGGCACGAGCGTCTGGACGACGGCCACGTCGCCGTACCGGTCGGCGACCAGCCCGGGCAGCAGATCGGCCTCCCCGTGCACCAGCCGGACCGCCGGCTCCTCGCCGAAGGCGCGGCGCCGCAGGTCGATGGCGCCACGGATCCGCTCGGCGAAGAAGTCGTCGTCCACCGGGACCTCGTCCCGGGTGAGCAGGCGGAGCGCGATCTTGGAGCGCGCCGACCAGAAGGCCTTGCCGAGGAACTTCCGGCGGCCGTCCTGGACGAGGACCACGTCGCCGCTCTCCAGGCGCGCCGGCGCGCTCTCCACGTCGCCGCGGTAGATCCAGGGGTGTCCGTGGGCGAGCCGTTCGGCGCCGCGACGGGTGACGGTGACTTGGGGTTCCATGCGGGCGGCTTCGTACTACATCGCGACCGGTTCGCGGAAGGCCGGGTGTCCGCCCTCCTCCGTGAGCCGGCAGGCGGCGTGGACCGGATCGTGCTCGAAGAAGAGGATGCCGTCGTCCTCGAGCGCCTCCGCCAGGATCATCTTCTTCTCCTCGACGGTGGTGAGCGGGTAGAGGTCGTAGCCCATCACCCAGCTGGTCCGGAGGTGGGCGTGCGTCGGGATGACGTCGCCGCAGAAGGTGAGGTGGGTGTCGCCGCCGTGGAACCGGGGCAGCTGCTGGCCGACCGTGTGCCCCTCGGAGAGGATCAGCTCCACGTCCGGGAAGAGCTCGGCGTCGCCCTCGAGCAGGTGCAGCCGGCCGGAGTGGGCGAGCAGGTCGAAGTCCTCCCCCCGGAAGCTGCCGCGATCCCGCTCGGTGGGGGCGTGCGCCCACTGCCAGGCGCCGCGCTGCAGGTGCCAGGTGGCGTTGGGGAAGGCGAGCTGGAGCGCGCCGCCCTCGCCGGGGACGCAGGCCCCGCCGGCGTGGTCGAAGTGCAGGTGGGTGAGGACGACGTCCGTCACCTCCTCCGGCTCGACCCCGTTCCGACGCAGCTCGGCGCACAGCCCGCCCCCGGGGCGCTCGATGGCGTACATCTCCACCCGCTTCGGGTCCCAGCGCAGGCCCATGCCGGCGTCCACCACGATGCGGCGGCGGCTCCCCTCGTCCACGGCGAGCAGGCAGCGGGCCGCGAGCCGGACGCGGTTTCGCGCGTCGGCCGGGATCTCCTTCTCCCACAGGGGCTTCGGCACGATCCCGAACATCGCCCCGCCGTCGAGGGCGAAGGTGCAGTCGAGGAGCGACGCGAGCCGGTACCGCCCGAGCCGGAGCATCCGGCAATCGTAAGGGAACGCCGGGGCCGAGGCGAACCTTTCGCCCGGGCGGCGGAGCCCCTCGCCGGGGCCTCGAGGAAGAGGGCGCCGCCAGCTTGCGGCGCGCGCCCGCCCGGCATGTAATGATCCCGGGGGTCGGCGCCCGGAGGTGTTGCGTGAGAGACGGCAACGGGGACGCGGCGATCACCGGGCTGGTCCTCACCGGCGGCGGCGCCCGCGCCGCCTACCAGGTGGGCGCGCTGCGCGCCATCGCGCGCATCACCCGCGCCACCCGGATCCCGTTCCAGGTGCTGGTCGGCTCCTCGGCCGGCGCGATCAACGCCACCGCGCTGGCGACCGGCGCCGAGGACTTCCAGGGAGCGACCGCCCGGCTTTGGGCCACCTGGAACTGCATCTGCCCGGAGCAGGTCTACCGCACCGACGTCCGGCGGCTCTTCGGCATCGGCGCCCGGTGGATGCGAGACGTGACCTCGGGCGGCCTCTTCGGCCACCGGACCATCAACTACCTGCTCGACACCGCTCCGCTGCGGCGGCTCCTCGGCGCCAACCTCGACCTCGACCGGCTGCCGGCCCACTTCCGCGCCCACCGGCTGCGCGGGGTGGCGGTCTCCGCCACCAGCTACTCGAGCGCCAACGGGATCACCTTCTTCGACGGAGCCCCCCACATCGAGCCGTGGGTGCGGAGCGTGCGGGTGGGGGTGCGCGACCGCATCACCCTCGACCACGTGATGGCCTCCACCGCCATCCCGCTCTTCTTCCCCCCGGTCCGCATCGGCAAGATGTTCTTCGGCGACGGCTGCATCCGCATGGTGGCGCCGGTGAGCCCCGCGGTGCACCTCGGCGCCGAGCGCATCCTCGCCATCGGCGTGCGCCATCACGCGACCCCCGGCGAGATCGTCGACAAGCTCCAGCCCGACACGCACGCGGCCCCGCTCTCCGAGATCCTGGGTACGCTGCTCAACTCCCTCTTCCTCGACTCCATCGAGTCGGACGGCGAGCGGCTGGAGCGGATCAACCGGACCCTGCTCCTCGTGCCCCCGCACCGGCGCAGCACGCAGGCGCTGCGCATCATCCCGTTCCTGGTCCTCCGGCCCTCGCGCGACCTCGGCGACCTGGCGGAGGACGCGCACGTCCGCATGCCGGGGATGGTCCAGTACCTGCTCCGCGGCATGGGCGCCCAGAACCGGGCCGGCCGGGACCTCCTGAGCTACCTCGCGTTCGAGCACGTGTACGTCCGGCGGCTCATGCGCCTGGGGTACCGCGACACCCTCGCCCGCCGCCGGGAGCTCGAGCTCTTCTTCAGCGGCGGCCCGATCGCCGAGCATCCGCTGCTCCCCCGGAAAGAGCGCGCCTGAAGGCGCGCCCTCTTCCGGGCGCGCTCCTCGGAGCTCCTGCGGACCCCGGCCATGAGCGCTGGCGCGGGCTGCGCGCGCCGGGCGCTACCGCGCCGCGCGCAGGTACTGCTTCGGCCAGGGGCCCTCCTGCCGCAGCTCGCGGGCGGCGCGCAGGGTCCAGTACGGGTCGCGGAGCAGCTCGCGCGCCAGCAGCACCAGGTCGGCCTGTCCGCTGCGGATGATGTGGTCGGCCTGCGCCGGGGAGGTGATCATCCCGACCGCGGCGGTGGGGATCCCCGCCTCCCGCCGGATCTGCTCGGCGAAGGTGGCCTGGTACCCCGGCCCCACGCTGATGGCGGCGTTCGGGACGAGCCCGCCGGAGGAGACGTCCACGAGATCGACCGTCCCCTCGAGGCAGCGGGCGAGGTCCACCGACTGGCGCAGGTCCCACCCGCCCGCGGCCCAGTCGGTCGCCGAGACGCGGATGAAGATCGGCAGCTGCTTCGGCCACTCCTCGCGCACCGCGCGCGCGACCTCGAGGGTGAGCCGGATCCGGTTCTCGAAGCTCCCGCCGTAGCGGTCCTGGCGGAGGTTGGAGAGCGGCGAGAGGAACTGGTGCAGCAGGTACCCGTGCGCGGCGTGCAGCTCCAGGGCGCGGAAGCCGGCCCGGCGCGCCCGCCGGGCGGACGCCGCGAAGGCGTCCACCACGCCGCGGATGCCCGCCTCGTCGAGCGCCGTGGGCGCGGGGTAGCTGTCGGAGAAGCGGACCGGGCTCGGGGCGACGACCCTCCACCCGCCCTGGCCCTCCGGGATCTCGCCCTCGCCTTCCCAGGGGACGCGCGTGCTCGCCTTGCGGCCGGCGTGGGCGAGCTGGAGGCAGGAGGCCGCGCCGTGCGACTCGACCAGGCGCACGATCCGCGCCAGCGGCTCGATCTGCCCGTCCTCCCAGAGCCCCAGGTCGGCGGGGGAGATGCGGCCCTCGGGCGCGACGGCGGTGGCCTCGAAGATCGCCAGTCCCACCCCGCCCACCGCCCGGCTGCCGAGGTGGACGAGGTGCCAGTCGTTCGCGCGGCCGTCCTGGGCCGAGTACTGGCACATCGGGGACATGCCGACGCGGTTCCGCAGCGTGAGCTCGCGCAGCGAGAAGGGGCTGAAGAGGTTCATGGCCGTGTGGAATAACGCTCCGCGGGGGTCGCGCAACCAAGAGGTGACGGGCGCCCGCCCGGCGCGGCCGGAACCCAAGTCCCGGCGCCGGGCTCTCACCCGAAAGATGGCCGGGCGCACGACCTGGCCGGGAGATCTCGAATGACCGTGGAACGTTCCATCCGCATCCTGGCCGGGAGCTTCGTGCTCCTCTCGCTGGCGCTCGGCGCCCCGAACAGCCCGCTCTACGTGAGCAGCAACTTCCTCTGGTTCACCGCCTTCGTGGGCGCGAACCTGTTCCAGAGCGGCTTCACGCGCTTCTGCCCGGCGGAGCTGATCTTCCGCAAGCTCGGCCTGCGCGACGCCGCGCCGGAGTCCGTCCCGCGGCCGCGCCCGTGACGGCGGGACGGCGCCGCTCGCGCGGGCGTCGCGGCGGGCCGGTCGCGCCGGCCTGCCGCTGAGCTCAGGCCCGCTTCGCGGCCGCGAACCCGCGCTCCAGGTCCGCCAGCAGGTCCTGCGCGTTCTCGATGCCGCAGGAGACCCGGATGAACCCGTCGGCGATGCCGAGCCGGGCCCGGTTCTCCGCCGGCACGCTGGCGTGGGTCATGATGGCCGGGTGCTCGATGAGGCTCTCCACGCCGCCCAGCGACTCGGCGCAGGCGAAGATGCGCAGCGCCTTCAGGAAGGCCCGCGCCGCCTCGAGCCCGCCGCGGATGACGAAGGTGAGCATGCCCCCGAACCCGGTCATCTGCCGCTTCGCCAGCTCGTGCTGCGGGTGGGACGGGAGCCCGGGCCAGGTGACCTTCTCGACCTGCGGGTGCCCCTCCAGGTAGCGCGCCACGGCCGCCGCGTTCTCGGCGTGGCGCTCCATGCGCACGTGCAGCGTCTTGAGGCCGCGCAGGACCAGGAAGGCGTCCATGGGACCGGGCACGCCGCCGACCGCGTTCTGCAGGAACGCCAGCCGCTCGAAGACCGCCTCGTCGCTGGTCAGCACCGCCCCGCCCACCACGTCGGAGTGGCCGTTCAGGTACTTGGTGGTGGAGTGGGTGACCACGTCCACCCCGAGCGAGAGCGGGCGCTGGAAGTAGGGGGAGGCGAAGGTGTTGTCGACCACGGTCTTCGCCCCGTGCGCCCGGACGATGCGCGAGACCTCGGCGAGGTCCACCAGCTTGAGCATCGGGTTGGTCGGGCTCTCGAGCCAGACGAGCTTCGTGTTCTTCCGCAGCCCGCGCTCGACCTCGCGGGCGTCGCTCGCGTCGACGTAGCTGAACTCGAGCCCCAGCCGGCGGAAGACCTTGTCGAAGATGCGGAAGGTCCCGCCGTAGACGTCGTCGGAGACGAGGACGTGATCCCCCGCGTCGAGCAGGTGGAGGAGCGCGTCGGTGGCGGCCAGGCCGGAGGCGAAGGCGAGCCCGTGCCTCGCGCCCTCGAGCGCGGCGAGGCAGTCCTGCAGCGCGTCGCGGGTGGGGTTGCGGGTCCGCGAGTACTCGAACCCCCGGTGCTCGCCCGGCCCATCCTGCACGTAGGTGCTGGTCAGGTAGACCGGGGTCATGATGGCGCCGGTGCCGGGATCGGGGCGCTGGCCGGCGTGGATGGCCAGCGTCTCGAAGCGGAGCTCCTTCTCGTCGGCCATGTCGTCCTCGCCTTTCGCCCGCGCTAGCGCAGCTTGCGCCCCAGGAACTCGATGAGGTCGATCTTGGTGACGATGCCGGTCACCGCGTCGCCCTCCTTCACCACCGCCACGTGGTCGTCGTTGAAGATGTCGCGCAGCTTGCCGATGGCGGTGTCCGGCCCGACCACCCCCTGGAGCGGCTGCACCAGCGGCTCGACCACCTCGGTCAGCCGGTGCTTGCCCTCGATGAGGAAGTTGAGCAGGTCGTACTCGTGGATCATCCCGACCACGCGGCCGGCGTCGTCCACCACCGGCATCTGCGAGATGTCGTGCTCCTTCATCATCTTCACGACCGCCTCGACCTTGTCCATCTTGCGGGCGGTGATGACCTCGCCGCGGCGGCCGCCGAGGATGTCGCGCACGGTCGCCGCGGCGACGGCCTCGGCGCCGTTCGAGACCGGGAAGCCGTTGTCGCGCATCCACTCGTCCGAGAAGAACTTGGAGATGTAGGCGCGGCCGCCGTCGGGCAGGGGCACCACGATGGTCTTGTCCTTCCCGAGCTCGCGGGCGAGCCGGGCGGCGACGTGCACCGCGGCGCCGGCGCTGCCGCCGGCGAAGATCCCCTCCTCGCGGGCCAGCCGCCGCGTCATCGTGAAGGCCTGGCGGTCGTCCACCTGGCGCACGTCGTCCATGACCGCGAGGTCCATGGCCCCGCACATCATGTCCTCGCCGATCCCCTCCACCTTGTAGACGTGCGGCTGCGAGAGCTTCCCGGTCTTGAACATCGAGTGGTAGACCGAGCCGACCGGGTCCACGCCGACGTTCAGGATGGCGGGGTTCTTCTCCTTGAAGTACCGGCCGCAGCCGCTCATCGTGCCGCCGGTGCCGAGGCCGGCCACGAAGGCGTCGAACCGGCCGCCGGTCTGCTCCCAGATCTCCGGCGCGGTGAGCTGGTAGTGAGCCTCGACGTTGTCGGGGTTGTGGTACTGGTTCAGGTAGAAGCTGTTCGGGATCTCGGCGGCGATCCGCCGGGCCACCGAGTAGTAGCTCTCCGGCGAGTCGGCCGGCACGTTGGTGGGCGTGACCACCACCTGGGCGCCGAAGGCCTTGAGCGTGTCCTGCTTCTCCTTCGACATCTTGTCCGGCATCGTGAAGATGCAGCGGTAGCCCTTGACCGCGGCCGCCATGGCGACGCCCACCCCGGTGTTGCCGCTGGTGTTCTCGACGATGGTGCCGCCGGGCTTGAGCACGCCCGCCCGCTCGGCCTTCTCGATGATGTGGACCGCCATGCGGTCCTTGATGGAGCCGCCGGGGTTCAGGTACTCGAGCTTCACGAGCACCGTGGCGTCGTCCGGGCCGACCACCTTGCGCAGTCGCACCAGCGGGGTGCGGCCGATGGCCGAAAGGACGCTGTCGTGGTAGGGCATGTGCCTTGGCTCCCGTGGAGATTTGCAGGCTGTAAACGAGGGGTTATAGGCGTCCGCTCGCGGAGGTGTCAACGCGCGAGGGCGGCCGCGGAGAGGCTGCGGAGGAAGGCGATGGCGAGCGAACCGGCGGCGACCACCACGGGGCCCCTGGCGGAGGCGCGGGTGCGCGAGGCGCTGCGGCGCTTCGCCGGCGAGGAGGTGGCGCGCGGGCCGGTGCAAGGGCTCGGCGGCCACGCCTCGCTCCGCACCTACTGGCGGGCCGGCCGCGGCGCCCGCTCGCTCATGGTGATGGTGATGCCTCCCGGCGCGAAGCCGGAGGAGGCCACCCAGGGAGGCCCTCCCGCCGAGGAGCCGTTCGTGAACGTGCAGCGCTACCTGGGCCGGCTCGGCGTGCGGGTCCCGGAGATCCGCGCGTTCTTCCCGCCGGAGGAAGGGCTCGCCGGGGTGCCGGGGGTGGTGATGGTGCTCGAGGATCTCGGCGACGACATGCTCGAGACGAGGCTCCTCGCCGGCGACGACCGGGAGCGGCTCTACGAGGCCGCCGTCGACCAGCTGGCCCGCCTGCGCGCCCGGGCGGAGGCCCGCCCCGATCCGGCCTGCGTGGCCTTCGGGCGCCGCTTCGACCGGGCGCTCTACCGGTGGGAGCTGGATCACTTCCGGGAGTGGCTGCTCGAGGCCTGGAAGGGCGCGGCGCTCGCGCCCGACGAGCGCGCCTTCGTGGACGCCGAGTTCGATCGCATCGCGGCCGCGCTCGCGGCGGAGCCGCTCGGCTTCACCCACCGCGACTACCAGTCGCGGAACCTGATGGTCCTGCCCGGCGGGGAGCAGGCGGTGATCGACTTCCAGGACGCGCTGCTCGGGCCGCGCCAGTACGATCTGGTCGCGCTGCTGCGCGACAGCTACGTGGAGCTGCCGCCGGAGCTGGTCGAGCGGATGCTGCGCCGCTGGCTGGTCCGCTTCGAGGAGGCCGGCGGCCCGCGGCTCGAGTACGAGCCGTTCCGGGAGCTGTTCGACCTGCTCACGGTCCAGCGCAAGCTCAAGGACGCGGGCCGGTTCGTGTTCATCGACCGCGTGAAGGGGAACCCCGGCTTCCTGGTCTCCATCCCCGCCTCGCTCCGGTACGTCCGGGAGGCGTTCGATCGCCGGCCGGATCTGGCGGGGCTGCGGCAGGTGCTGGCGCGCCACGTCCCGGAGCTGCGTCCCGGCCGAGAACCCTGAGCTCGTCCTCACCGACCCCGAGGGTCGGTGGCCGGAGGAGAGACCCTCGGCCGGGAAGAAGAAGGCGGGCGCCCCCGGGAGGGAGCGCCCGCCTCGAAGCACGGGTGCGGAAGCGACCCCGCGGCTACTCGGCGCCGACGCCGAGGTAGGTGCGGAGCTTCTCGGCCTCGAACATCTCCTGAGCCCTCGTGTCCGGGGTGAGGAGGGAGACGATGATGCCCACCGCGAACGCGGCGCTCATCGAGACGATGCAGGGGTTCTTGAGGCCGATGATCGGGGCGGCGTTGTGGAACACGTCCACCCAGACCGTCGGAGAGACGACGATCATGCCGATGGAGAGGAACGCGCCGGTCAGGATCGAGGCCACCGCGCCGCCGGTGGTGAACCGCTTCCAGAGCACCGACATGAGCAGCGCCGGGAAGTTGGCGCTGGCCGCGATCGAGAAGGCGAGGCCCACCATGAAGGCCACGTTCTGGCCCTTGAAGGAGATGCCGAGGATCACGGCCGCGAGGCCGAAGACCACCGTCGCCGCCTTGGCGGTCTTCATCTGCTCCTCCTCGGTGGCGTGTCCCTTCTTGATGATCGACACGTAGATGTCGTGCGAGTAGGCCGACGAGCCGGCCAGGGTGAGGCCCGCGACCACCGCGAGGATGGTGGCGAAGGCGACCGCGGCGATGAAGCCGAGGAACGGGGTGCCGCCGAGGAGCTCGGCCACGAGCGGCGCGGCCATGTTGCCGCCCTTGTCGATGCCGGTGATCATCTTGCGGCCGACCAGCGCGGCGGAGCCGAAGCCGACGATCGGGATGATGATGTAGAAGTAGCCGATGAGGCCGGTGGCGTAGAGCACCGACTTGCGGGCGGCCTTGGCGTCCGGGACGGTGTAGAAGCGCATCAGGATGTGCGGCAGCCCGAGCAGGCCGAACATGAGCGCCAGGCCGAGCGAGATGGCGTCGAGCGGGTTCTTCACCAGGCCGCCCGGCTCGAGCGCCGTCTGGCCGTACTGGCTCGCGACCGCGCCGTAGAGGTTGCTGGGGCTGAAGCCGAACCTGCCGAGCACGAGCAGCGTGAGGAAGCTCACGCCGATGAGCAGCAGCACCGCCTTGATGATCTGCACCCAGGTGGTGGCGACCATGCCGCCGAAGAGCACGTAGGCGAGCATGATGATGCCCACCATGATCTCGGCGTACTCGTACTTGATGCCGAACATCAGCTTGATGAGGGCGCCCGAGCCCACCATCTGCGCGATGGTGTAGAAGAGCACGGTGAGGATGCCGCCCACCGCCGCGGCGATGCGCACCGGGCCCTGCCGCAGCCGGAACGCGACCACGTCGGCGAAGGTGAACTTGCCGAGGTTCCGCAGCGGCTCGGCGATGAGGAACATGAGGGCGGGCCAGCCGACGAGCCAGCCGGTGGCGTAGATCATGCCGTCATAGCCCTTGAGGGACACCATGCCGGCGATGCCGAGGAAGGAAGCGGCGCTCATGTAGTCGCCGGCGAGCGCGAGGCCGTTCTGCACGGCCGAGACGCTGCGGCCGGCGGCGTAGAACTCCTTCGCCGACTTGGTGCGCTTCGCGGCCCAGTAGGTGATGGCGAGCGTCACCATCACGATGAGGACGAAGAAGGTGATCGAAGAGGCCTGGGGGGAGCCGAGCGTCGTCTGCATCGGTTGAGTGCTGGGGGGCATGGGGCGTTGTCCTCGCCTGTTGTGGTTTCGGGGGCTACCGCCTTACTGCTTCAGCTGACCCTTGAGCCGCTCGACCTCGGGGTCGTAGCTCGCGTTGGCCCAGGCCACGTAGATGGCGGTGAGCACGAACGCGATCACGATCACCGCCACGCCGAGCGGGATCGCGAGCGTGGTGGTCTCGCCGATCTTCTGGGACATCCACTCCCGGTTCTCGGCGATGAGCAGGATGAAGCCGTAGTAGGTGATGAAGAGCGCGGCGAGCAGCACCATGCTCACGCTCCAGCGCTTGGCCACGAGCATCTTGAAGTCGTGCGAGTTGATGACCTCGTGCACCGTCTTGTCGGCGCTGCTCTTGCCTTTCACCAGGGGACTCGTCGCATTCGCCATCGATGACCTCTCAGGCTCGTATCGACCCTTCGTGCGGGTTCGGTCGAGCAGCGCGGGGGGTACGTCGTTCAGCGTCTCTCAACGGTTTTCCGGCGACACGCACAGGGGCCGACTCGTCGGTTCGCCTGCGCTCCTTTTCCATCCGACTTCCTCCGGAACTTGCGACTCTATCAGAACTGCAATTGGCTCAAACGGGGCGTGCGGGGGGATAGGTAATGCAAGCGACTGAAATCACTATCGAACAACGTATATTTACGCTTCGCTTTGCCCGCACGGGGCGTGAAGCGTGCCCGGTGCATTTCGAGATGCGAAATCCGACGACCCGATTTCGGATTATTCATTTACTGCGGCGTTTGCGTCACTCTCGGGATGGGGCGGGACCCAAATGGCCTATGCGCGACAGGTCACGGTCCCCGCGCCAGGCCGGGCTCGGCGCGCCAGCGGCCGGCCCAGGCGAGCGCGATCGCGAGCGGCGCGAGCTCGGCCACCGCCGCCCAGCCGTAGAGCGGCCGCACCCCGCCCAGCCGGTCGTAGCCGATGCCCGAGAGCTGGTACCCGACCGCGTTCCCCGCGCCGAACACCACGGCGGAGAAGAGCGCCTGGCCACTCACCCGGAGCCGCGCCGGCACCAGCGTGGCGAGCGCGGTCATGGCCGCGCCCCAGAACACGCCGAAGGTCATCCCGTGCAGGAGCTGCAGGGCGACCACCGGCACGGGCTCGCGGGCGCGGGAGAGCAGCGCCCAGCGCAGCGCCGAGGCGGCGAAGGCCGCGCCGAAGAGCGCGCGCGGCCCGAAGCGCGCCGAGAGGCGCGGGTAGAGGTAGAGCGCCACCACCTCGGCCCCCACCCCGACCGCCATGGCGAGCCCGGTGAGCCCGGCGGGCAGGCCGGCCTCGCGCACGAAGACGCCGAAGAGCAGGTGGAAGGGGGCGCAGCAGGCCCAGTGCGCGGCGCAGGCGAGCAGCAGCGCCGCGAACCGGCCGTCGCGGGCCAGCGCGCCGAGGTCGGCGAGCGAGGCCCGGCGACCGGGCGCGGGGGCCTCCGGCAGGTGCCGGGCCGCGAGCGCGTA
>JAJXVM010000302.1 GCA_021782135.1 Myxococcales bacterium
GCCGGGGCCGGACCGGCCGCGGCGCCGCCGGAGGCCTGGGCCGCCTCGATGCCGTTCAGGAGCTTCTGGCGCCAGGCCGAGAGCTGCTCGGCCTTCTCGCGGGCCTCCCCCATCGCCCGGCGGAGCTGGTCCGCCGCCCCGCGCTGGGACGACCAGGCGTGAAACCGCGCCAGCAGGCTGTCGGCCGGCTTGTCCGTCTCGACCACCACCGCCGGCGCGGCCGGGCGCGGCTCCTTCTGCGCCGCCTCGAAGGCCTCCTTGAGCCGCTTGATGCGCGCGCCGGGATCTCCCCCCGCCCGCTCGAGCGCGTCGGCGGCCGCGCCCAGCTCGTCCTTGTCGAGCTCCAGCTGCGCCCGGGCGACCTCCAGGGCCTCGAGGAGACGGTCCCGGTCGGAGGAGGAGGCGGCGGCGGACTGGGCCGTGAGCTGATCGATGCGCCGCCCGTCGGCCTCGACCACCGCCCGGGCCTTGGCCTTCCGGACGGTCAGGTCCCGGATCTCGGGCGTGGGGTCGGGCTGCTCGGCCACGGCCCGGCGCATGGCGTCGGCGAACGCGAGGTCGACGGAGTGATCGGCGAGCCGCTCCGCCTGGCGCGCCAGCTCCTGCTCCTCCGGGGTGGCGGCGAGGACCGCCATGCGCCGGGCGGTGAGCAGCGGCCGCATGTCCACGAGCCGCTGCCGGGGTGCCTGCGAGGGGCCACCGGCGGGCGCGTGCGGTTCGCTCGCCGCGGCCGCGAGCGGCGCCGACTCGCGCGTGGACCAGAGGCCGGACACCGTGCCCGCCAGCACGAGCGCCCCCGGAAGGATCAGCCATCTGCCTGCTTTCATGGCCGCTACAGAAGCACGAAATCGGGCAGCGGCCCAGCGTCGTACCGTCGAATCCGGCGCCGCGGGCGCCCCAACCCGAGCCGCTCCGCCCGAGGCCGGAATCCCCTGCCGTTCCCTCGCTGGCGCCGGGCGCCCGGCTCCACCCCAGGTGAGAATTTCGCCTGCCGCGACCGCGCGAAAGTCCGTGCCCCTTGATCCCGATCACGCCCGCGCTCCGGCTCGGCGCTGCGTCTCATCCGGGATCCCGCCGCGCCGCAGGGCCGGATTCGTTGAGATTGTCGTCGTTCCCTGGCTCGCGATTGTGCGGTGCAATCCACCTGGGGCTATTGCGGACAATCGGGTGAGGTGTTGTGGTCGCCGGGATGACCCACTTTCTGGTCAGGCTGGTCGCCCTACTGCGCAGCGCCCTGACCAGGGAGACCTTGCCGCCCCCTCCGGTCGAGGCGGAGCGCGAGCGCCGCCGCGGCCTGCTCGCGCTCCTCTTCGCCCGCGAGCCCCTCCCCCGCGATCCGGCCCCGCCGGCCAGGCAACGAGGTGCCCCGATGGAACACGCTCGCCACGTCGTGCGTGTCGTGCTGCTCGTGATGGTGGTGCTCGCGGTGGCGTTCCTCGCCCGCGGCTTCCTCGTGCCGCGCTCGTACGGCATGTACGGCCCCTACCGCTACGACAACGTGCGCGAGCAGATGAACGTGCGGCGGCCGGCGCACGCGGGGCCGGCGGCCTGCGAGCAGTGCCACCCCGACGAGGCGACGGCACGCAAGGCCGGCGTCCACCGCAACGTGAGCTGCGAGGTGTGCCACGGCCCCTTCGCCGCCCACGTGAAGGAGGACGGCTCGGTGGTCACCCCGACCGTCGATCGCTCCTACACGCTCTGCGCGCGCTGCCACCGCAAGGTGGACGGCCGCCCCGCCGGGTTCCCGCAGGTGGTGCTGGAGGAGCACGTCTCCGGCCCGGTCGAGGGGAAGGTCTGCCTCGGCTGCCACAACCCACACTCGCCCAAGCTGTAGCGGAGGTCCCCATGGAGAAGCCTCCCCGATCCCTGCCGGTCGTCCCGGACGAGCACGCCTCGGCCCCTCCGGAGCCGGGCCACGGGCGCCGCGAGTTCCTCGCGAACGTGCTCCGGCTCTCCGGCGGAGCGCTGGTGTTCCTCGCCGGTGGGCCCGCGGCCGAGGCGGGCGGCGCGTCCGGCAAGGAGGCCGGCGAGGCCTACCACTGGGACGAGCACAGCTACGCCTACCTCGTGGACACGAGCAAGTGCATCGGCTGCGGCTCCTGCGTGCGCGCCTGCGCGGCCGAGAACCAGGTGCCGGACGGCTTCTTCCGCACCTGGGTCGAGCGCTACGTCGTCGGGATGGAGCGGACGCACGTGGACTCGCCGAACGGCGGCAAGGACGGGTTCGGCCCCATCCAGGTGGACTTCGTCGGGACCAAGTCCTTCTTCGTGCCGAAGCTCTGCAACCACTGCCGGGCGACGCCCTGCATCCAGGTCTGCCCGGTGGGCGCGTCCTACCGCACCCACGACGGGGTGGTGCTCGTGGACGCCGAGCGGTGCATCGGCTGCGCGTACTGCGTGCAGGCCTGCCCGTACGGGAGCCGGTTCCTCTCGCCGCTCACCCACACCGCCGAGAAGTGCACCTGGTGCTACCACCGCATCACCAAGGGGCTGCGACCGGCCTGCGTCGAGGTCTGCCCCACCGGCACGCGGCAGTTCGGCGACCTGAAGCGGCCCAACGACCCGGTCCGGCTGGCCATCGAGCACGACCGGATCGGGGTCTTGCAGGCGCACCTTCGGACCGAGCCGAATTGCTACTACCTCCACCTCGACAAGGAGGTGCGGTGATGCCCCCCGAGATCAGCGGCTTCGCCTTCCCCAACGACGTCCACGTCTGGTGGAGCCTGATGATCGTGATGTACCCGTACATCACCGGGTTCGTGGCCGGCGCCTTCATCGTCACGTCCCTCTTCCACCTCTTCGGCCGCACCGAGTTCAAGCCCATCGCGCGGCTGGCGATGGCGACCTCGTTCTCCTTCCTGCTGGTCGCCTCGATGCCGCTGCAGCTCCACCTCGGCCACCCGGAGCGGGGCCCGCTGGTGATGATCACGCCGCACTTCACCTCGGCCATGGCCGGGTTCGGCATCCTCTACAGCGGCTACCTGCTCATCCTGCTGCTCGAGGTCTGGTTCGTGTGGCGGCCGGAGATCGTCCTGCGCGCCCGGCGCAGCCGCGGCCCGAAGCGGGCCTTCTACGCCGCGCTGGCGCTCGGGACCTACGACATCGGCCCGGAGGCGCTGGAGGTGGACCACGGCGCCATCACCCTCCTCGCCGGCATCGGCCTCCCCGCCGCCTGCATGCTGCACGGCTACGTCGGCTTCATCTTCGGCGCCATCAAGGCCAACCCCTGGTGGTCCACCCCGCTCATGCCGGTCATCTTCCTCTGCTCGGCGGCCGTCTCCGGCATCGCGCTGCTCATGGTGCTCTACCAGGTGGTCTCGAAGCTGCGCGGCGGCGAGCCCGACCAGCCCTGCGTCTCGGCCCTGGCGCGCTGGCTCTGGTTCTTCCTCATCCTCACCATCACCCTCGAGCTGCTCGAGATCATCGTGATGGCTTACGAGAGGTCCGAGTCCTGGCTCATCATCTCCGAGCTGCTCACCACCCGGCTCGAGTTCTCCTACGTCACCATGCAGCTCATCGTGGGCGGGCTCATCCCGCTCATCCTGCTCGCGGTGGTGGTGCTCATGAACCGCTACCTGCACGAGCGGGTGCGAAACACGCTCTCCACGGTGGCCGCCCTGCTCTGCCTCGTGCAGGTGTTCTCGATGCGCTGGAACATCGTGGTCGGCGGCCAGCTCCTCTCGAAGTCCCTGCGCGGCCTGCGCGCGCCGTACGAGCCGGAGCTGTTCGGCCGCGAGGGCGTGCTCATGGCCATCGCCCTGCTCGTCGCGCCCTTCGTGATCCTCTGGATCTTCGACCGGGTGCTCGGGATCGACCCGCCCGAGAAGACCGGCGCGGCCTCCCCGGCCGAGCCGCCCGCGGACGTCCCGGCGCGCGTCCGCTCCGCCTGAGCGCGCCCTGCCAGGAGGTGGCACATGCCCGTCGTTCCCGCGGATCTGGAGGCCCGGCTCGCGGAGCTGACCGGGGCGGTCCACGCGCTGGAGCAGCGGGTGGCCGCGCTGGAGCGGCGGGGCAGCGTGGCCCCGGCGGCCGTTCCGCACGCCGCCCCGGGCCGCGCCGCGCGCGC
>JAJXVM010000303.1 GCA_021782135.1 Myxococcales bacterium
GGAGCGGCGGGCGCGGCCTGCTGGCGGGCGGCGTCGCTGGTGCGGCGCGCCGGCGACGTGGCCCTGCCGCTCCTCGCGCTGGCCGTGGTCGCGCTCCTCTTCGCGCCGCTCTCCCCCGTCCTCCTCGACGCGCTGCTCGCGCTCAACCTGGCCCTCTCGGCGACGGTGCTCGTGGTCACCCTGCTCGCCCGCGAGGCGCTGCGCTTCGCGAGCTTCCCGACCCTGCTCCTCTTCACGACGCTCTTCCGGCTGGCGCTCGAGGTCTCCTCCACCCGGCTGGTGCTGGCGCGCGGCGAGGCGGGCCGGATCATCCACGCGCTCGGAGCGGTGGTGGTCCAGGGGAACGTGGTGGTCGGGGTGGTGGTCTTCGCCATCCTCACCCTGGTGCAGCTGCTCGTGGTCGCCAAGGGCGCGGAGCGGGTGGCGGAGGTGGCGGCGCGCTTCACCCTCGACGCCATGCCCGGCAAGCAGATGGCCATCGACGCCGACCTGCGCGCCGGGGCCATCGACCAGGCCGAGGCGCGCGGCCGCCGCCGGGCCCTCGAGCGCGAAAGCCAGCTGTACGGCGCCATGGACGGCGCGCTCAAGTTCGTGAAGGGGGACGCGGTGGCCGCCGTGGCCATCGTGGCGGTGAACCTCGCGGGCGGGCTCTGCGCCGGGCTGCTGCGCGGCCTCGATCCGGCCGCGGCCGCGCGGCGCTATGCCCTCCTCGCCATCGGCGACGGACTGGCGGCGCAGGTCCCGGCGCTCTTGCTCGCGGTCGCGGCGGGGGTGGCCGTGACCCGCGTGGCCTCCGAGGAGGAGGGCGGTGAGCTCGGCGCGGAGATGGGCCGCCAGCTCTTCGCCGACCCCCGGGCGCTCTTCCCGGTGGCGGCCCTGTGCGGGGCGCTGGCGCTCGCCCCCGGGCTGCCGGCGCCCCCTTTCGCCCTGCTCGCCGCGGCCGCCCTGGCGGCCGCCGAGCGCCTGAGGCGGCGCCGGCCGGCGCCTCGAGGCGCCGAGGATCCCATCCCGAAGGCGGCGTTCGCCCCGCTGCCCCCGCTCACCCTGGAGCTGGCGGCGGATCTCTCCGAGATCGGCGGAGGCTGCCAGGGACGGTTCGCCCTCGAGCTGCTCCCGGCCCTTCGCGACGATCTCTGGCGCGCGCTCGGGGTCCGCCTCCCTCCGCTGCTCCTCCGGGGGGGCGCGCTGCCGCCCGGGCGCTGGCGGCTCCTCGTCGAGGACGTCCCCTGCGCCGCGGGGGTCTGCCCGCCGGAAGACGCGCTGGCGCTCGCGGATCCCTCGGAGATGGAGCTGGTCGGCATCGAGTGCAGGCCGCGCCGCCATCCGCTCTCCGGCGCGCCGGCCGCGGTCATCCGGGCCGCGGACGCGGCGCGCGCGGCGGCCGTGGCGCCGGTGCTCGAACCGCTGGCCCGGCTCGGGCTCGAGCTGGCGGCGGCGCTGCGCGGCTCCGCCGCCCAGCTCCTCTCGCTGCAGGAGGCGCAGGCCCTGCTCGAGGCCCTCGAGCCGACCCACCCCGCGCTGGTGCGCGAGGCGGCGCGCCAGGTCCCGCCGTCCCTGCTGGCGGAGGTGCTTCGCTTGCTCCTGGAGGAGGAGGTCTCGATCCGGCCGCTTCCCCTGATCCTCGAGGCCCTGATCGATGCCGGCCCGGGGAGGTCTCCGGGCACCCTGGCCGAGCGCTGCCGGCGATCGCTGCGCCGCCACATCGCGCACGGACAGGCGAACGGGCGCCCCCTGGAGGCGATCCTCCTCGATCCAGGGGCGGAGCTGGCCCTGCGCGACGGGCTCGCCGGCGAGGCCCCGTCGCTGACGGCGGGCGAGGCGGGCATGCTGCTCGACGCCCTCGACGAGGTCCTGGCCGGCTCCCGCGCGCCGGCGGTGGTGCTGAGCGGTCCAGAGGTGCGAAGGGGGTTGCGACAGGTGGTCGCCCTGCGCCACCCACGGCTGAAGGTGATGAGCTACGAGGAGCTGCCGCCGGGACTGCCGGTCCGGCCGATGGGCAAGCTGGCGTTGCCGTCCGGCTGAGCCGGTGAGCTCAACGATTTTCGCCGCTTCGGCGGCGCTCGCGGCGCAAGCCTCGACTACAAGGAACCGTTCGCGGCCACCGGCGGCGTGCCCTGCCCGCCCTCGCCCTGCCCCGACTTCGAGTCGGCCGGCGTCGCCCCGTGCTCCTCGTCGCGGTTCACGCGGTCGCGCAGCTCCTTGCCGGTGCGGAAGAGGATTCCCCGCTTGGGCTTCACCGGAATCACCTCTCCGGTCTTGGGGTTGCGGCCCTGGTACCCGTCGTAGTTCTTCACGTGGAAGGCGCCGAGACCGCGGATCTCGATGTTCTCGCCTCGGCAGAGCGCGGCCTTCATCGACTCGAAGATGTTCTCGATGGTGGACTCGGCCTGCTTCTGGGTGACTCCCCGCTTGACGACCAGGATGTTGATGAGGTCCGACTTGAGCATGCAGCGCTCCGCGCACTGGGCCCCCACCCTCGAAGGCCACGGGAATGAGCGGAGCCTAGCCTAGCGTCCGGAAATCGGCAAGGGTTCCACGGGAATGGCTCTTCCGGGCCGCTCCGTCGGGTCCGGGTGACGACGGACCCCGTCCCCCCTCACGCCCCCGGCGAACGAATACCGACCGCCTGCCCGCCCGGCTGCCCCGCCGGCCCTGGTGACGATTCCTCACACAGGTCCGCGATCGTCACCGTGGCGAGCCCCGCCGAGGCCGCCCGCTCCGCGTCGGAGATGGCGCGCCCGAGCCGGGCCCACTCCGGGTCGGGCTGCGGCACCGGCCCGGCGGTCGCCCGCCGCACGTCGGCCAGGGTGATCCGGTCGAGCGGCCGGCCGGGCACGTAGCCGCCCCGGGCCGTCTCGAGGACCAGCCCCCCGGCCCGGAGGGCGGTGAGCGCCTCCCGCACCGGCTCGGCGAGCGACGCGAGCCGGTCCGCCAGCTCGGCCGGCTCAGGGGGCGCCGCGCCGGCGCGGTGGGCGAGCCCGATCTCGCGCAGGATCCGGGCGGCGAGCAGCTCGCGGCCGGCCGCCGTCAGGTCGGAGGGGTGCGCGTGCGCCAGCGCCCGCGCGTGCTGGACGACGAAGGTCACCCGGGCGCCGAAGAGGAAGATGGTCCAGCTGAGGAACAGCCAGAGGAGGAAGATGGGCACCGCCGCGATCGACCCGTAGACCGCGTGGTAGTGGAAGAACCGGGCGACGGCCACGGTGTACAGCGCCTTCGCGGCCTCCCAGGCGATGCCGGCCACCAGCCCGCCCACCGCCGCGGGACGCGCCCGGACCTTGGTGGCCGGGATGATGAGGTAGAAGACGGTGAAGACGGTGCAGGTGAGCACCACGGAGGCGAGCCCGGCGCCGAGCTCCCTCGCGGGCGAGGCCCCGACCCGCGCCATCACCCCGTGCCCCAGGGCGAGCGACGCCGCGAGCAGGAGCGGGCCGAGCGTGATCCCCGCCCAGTAGACGAGGAGGCTCGGCACGAGCGGCCTGCGCCGGCGCACGCGCCAGATGTCGTTGACCGCGCGCTCGACCTGGTGGAACAGGCTGAGCGCCGACCAGACCAGCAGCGCGCCTCCGACGAGGCCGGCGCTGGTCGCGTGGGCGTTCTTCACGAACTCGTCGAGGTGCGGCGCCACGGCGGCGCGCGCGCCCACCGCCAGGTTCTCGAGCAGGAACTCGTGGACCCGGATCCAGAGCCGCTCCATGCCGGTGAAGGCCTGGACCACCGAGAAGGCGACCACCAGCGCCGGCACGAGGGCGAAGAGGGAGGTGTACGTGAGCGCCATGGCGCGCACGCGCAGCTCCCGGTCGCGCAGGGCGCTGGCGACCGAGAGGAGCTGGAACAGGCTCGCGCGCATGACCCGGCGCTAGGGCTTCTCGGCGCCTCCGGGCTGCCTCTCCGGCTGCCTCTCCGGCTGCTTCTCCGGCTGCTTCTCGGGCTGGGACTGCGGCTGGGGCTGCGAACGCTCCCCCCGGGACCGCTCGCCCTGCTGCCCGCGTTCTCCCTGGCCGCCGCGGCCGCCGCGGCCCCCGCGCCGGTCGCGGTCGCGCCCCCGCCCCTCCTCGCGCC
>JAJXVM010000304.1 GCA_021782135.1 Myxococcales bacterium
CCCGGTGCACCCGCGGCCGATGGATGGCGGACGCAGGAGCGAAGGGCCCCGGCCCGACCGCTGCGAGTCCGCGCGATCCTACGGCCGGCGCGGCGCCTCGGTGGCGCTCCGCGCCCCGCGGGCGACGATCATGATGCACTCCGGGCGGGCCGGCTCGATCCGCCTGGTCCGGCCGAGCCAGGTGGCCGCGCCGCTGGCGAAGTCGGCGGAGTAGGCCCACTGGGCCACGGCGAGCGTCCTCGGCAGGTGGCTCGCCATCCCGGCGGGCATCATGGCGTCCTGGAGCGCGCGGCCTGCGATCAGGTTCCTCTCGACCCACCTCGACAGGTGGGCCGCGGCGGGCAACCAGGTGCGCTTGTCCAGGTTGCAGGCCGCGTCGCTCAGGACGAAGTTGTGGCCGAGGTCGAGCGGGTAGCGGCTCCAAGGGATGAAGTGATCCGCGTGGGGCGCGCCCAGGATCGGCCTGTCGCAGTAGAAGCAGCGACCGCCCTGGTGCGCGTGCAGGACCTCGGCGACCCGCGCGAGCGCCTTCCGCTCGGCGCCGAACAGGAACTCGCCCAGCTCCCGACCCTGGCTGAGCAGCTGGGCGTTTCGGGGGAGCACCTGGATGAACCGGATCCAGGCGACCTCGATGAGGTCGCGCGCGAGGTCGTGGTACTTCCGGAAGAGCCAGGCGACCCCCGGGTTCAAGGAGATGTGGTCCTCCGCCGGGCGCTCCGGGTAGAGAAACTCGACCTTCTTCCCCGCCACGGTCTGGAGCTTGTAGAGCGGCATGCGCTTCACGACCTGCGCCACGCTCCCCTTCAGCTTGCGCCAGGCGCGCGCGTCGCGCTGGAGCTCGGAGAGGAGCGGCGTCGAGCGCTGCTCCTCGGCCACGAGCTTCAGGACGCCGGCCTGCGCGCCGGTGTTCTGGAGCAGCTGCCCCTGCACCACCGTCGGGCCATCCGCGCCCACGCCGTAGGGCTTCGCCTGGCGCCAGTAGAGCGCCACGAACCGCTCTCCGAGCCGCTCGATGCCGATCGGGAGCGCCTCGAGCGTCTCCGCCCGCTCGACGCATTCGTCGGCGATGGCCCGCAGCAGGGCGAACTTGTAGGTGGAGACGAAGGCGCCGTCGGCCAGCAGGAGGCGGAGCCTGCCGAGAAACTCCAGCTCCTCTCCGGGCGTGGGAGCCGCGGCGCTCACTCGCCCGCCCCCCGGCTCCAGTAGGCGGCCCGCTCCGGCAGGACCCATCGCACGCCGCCGCGAGGATCCTCCCGGTCGCCGGCGTAGCGCGGGATCACGTGGACGTGGGCGTGCTCCACCGTCTGGCCGGCGGCGGCGCCGACGTTCACCCCGACGTTGAAGCCGTCCGGGTGATGCGCCGCGGCGAGCCGCGCCTTCACGCGGACGACGAGCTCCACGAGCTCCTGCAGCTCGGCCGGCTCGAGCGCGAACAGGTCCGCCAGATGGCGCCTCGGGACGACGAGCGTGTGGCCTCGGCTCAGCGGGTAGCCGTCGGGGACCGCCACGGCGCTGGCGCCTTGCTCGTCGAAGGCACCCCGGGCGATCCGATCGCAGAACGGGCAGCCGGCGATCGTCACGCGGCCGCTCCCGCGCCGGCGGCGATCTCCCGGGTGATGCCCCTCACCATCCGGATCGCGACGCCCTGGCAGGTCACGCGGCGCGCCCCCGCTCGAAGACGTTCTCGTTGTGCCAGCGGAGCAGCTCGAGGTCGGGATGGTCGGCCCTTCTGGCTGGCAGCGCGATCCGCTCCCCGTCCTTGGCGTAGTAGACCTTGCCGTTCTCGAACTCGTCCCTCAGCCGCCTGCTCACCATGAACCGCAGGTCGGGCGTGACCGTGACGTACCCCCCGTCGAAGAGGCGGTGGACGTCGGCGCGGAGGAGTAGCCCGTTGGGCACGGCGTGGGGCCCGTCGTCCGCGTAGGGTCGGATGTGGGCAGCCTCGAGGACCGGTACGGAGTGCTCCCCGGTCACGGCACAGGATCGTCCGTAGGCGCTGGTGACCGCGACACGGAACGCCCCCTGGCCGAGCCGCGGCTGGGTGACCTGCGGGGAGCCCCACCGCGGCCCCTCGGGCAACACCGAGGGCCCGTCATCGCCAGCCTCGGCGGCCACGGTCACCGGCACGCGCGGCTGGACCGATCGGGCCCTCTCGACGCACTCCCTCCAGATTCGAAGCCCCTCCCCCTCGGCCAGCGAGTAGCCGGCCCCCGAGACCGTGTTGGGGGACCAGTTCGATGGCTGAGGGATCCAGTCCTTCTCGGCGAAGAAGACCGGCTGGGAGAGCATGATGCAGCCGACCTGATACCGGCGGAGGGGGTCCCTGGGATGGCCCGGCCGGTAGCGCTCTACCCTGAGGCACATCTCGTCGAAGGTGGAGGCGCCGTTGCGATCGCCGAATGCGTCCCATGCGAGCCGGACGGCCGCGAGCTCGTGCCGGGCGAAGATCCCGAACCCGCCGATGGCGTTGTGGGGAGCCTTGAGCTTGAAGAGGAGCGGCTCACCCGGCTCGATCGCCTTGAAGACGCGCCCCGAGGGCTGCCAGAAGTTCACCTCGTCCAGGGGCTGGCGCGCGCGGAGGAAGGTGAACCAGTCGAGATCGGTGGTGGAGAGATATCCGCGCACGAACACGGAGTGTACTCCGTCCCGCGCAGCGGGTCCCGAGCAGAGCCCCCCCCGCCTAGCGGAGCGCCACCCCCGCCAGCTCCCCTCGGAGCGGCAGGTGGATGAACGCGGCCTTCAGCGGCCTCCCGAGCGCGTCCGCCAGCACCTTCGCGTACCAGCCGAGCTGCGGCGCGTACTCCTCGACGAGCCGCCGGTCCCGCTCCCGCTCGGCGCCCGGGAAGGACTTGTGGTCCACCAGGACGAAGCCGTCGGGAAGCTCGAGGTAGAGGTCCACCTCGCCGACGAGGAGCCGTGAGGGGGGACCGGCCAGGCGGGCGCGGACCGGCCACTCGCGACGCCAGGTGGCGCCTGGATAGGTGGCGTCGAGCCAGCGCTTGAGGTCGTCCGACGCGGCGATCAGGGTGTCGGGCGCCACGGCGCCGGCCACGCCGAAGCCCTGGAGGATCCTCGAGGCCATGGCGGCGCGGGCCTCGCGGGGGCCGAAGCGGTCGGCGGCCAGGAAGCCGTGGATGGCGTCGCCCACCAGCCCCGACAGCTCGGGGCCGGCGTCCACCGCCTTGGGCGCGCCGAGCTTCACGACCTCCAGGATCCGCGGGCTCAGCGCCAGCGGCTCGGCGGAGGGGTTGAGTCGCTCCCTCGGGCGGTCGGCCCGCGGGGCCGCCGAGTACCAGCGCGCCTCCGGCCTCGCCGGAGCAGCGCCGGTGGGCGGGAGGCCGACCAGCTCGCGCACCTGGCACGGCCACCTGGTCTTGCCGATGGACAGCGCGGCCAGGCCGGGCTCCGCCTCGAAGGGCGCGTCCAGGAGCGGCTTGCCGTCCGGCCCCACGAGCTGCTGGAGCCCGGCGGTGACGGCCCCGGTCCTGGAGCCGATGCCGGCCACCAGCACCAGCAGGTCCCGCGGCCGGGTGAAGCCCACGTAGAGGAGCCGCAGCCGCTCGCGCAGGTCGGCCGCCTCCGCCCGCTGCGCCTCGGGGGACTGCCGGGCCTTGTCCACCAGCACGAGGCCGCTGCGGACCTTGCCGTAGGGCCACGGCCACCAGCGCACCCACCGGCCGTCGAGCGGCCTCGTGAAGTCGAACTTCGGCGCAGCCTCCACGGCGACCTGGAAGGCCCCGCTCGGGTTGAGGAAGTCGAGGTGGGAGAGGACCACGATGGGCCACTCCAGCCCCTTGGACCGGTGCCAGGTGAAGACCGTCGCCGCGTCCTCGGCGCTCGGCACCGCCTGCTTGCCGGCCTCCTGGTCGTCGCCGATGGCCGCGAGGTGGGCCTCGAGGCCGAGCATGGTGGCGGCGATCCGCTGCGCCTGGCAGAGCTGCTCGTAGGCTGCCGCCTCGGCCCGCAGCGCCTCGAGGTTGGCGAGCCGCTGGGCCGGCTCGGGCCAGGCGCGGACGAGCTCGGCCACCCCGGCGGTGCGCAGGGCGAGGTCG
>JAJXVM010000305.1 GCA_021782135.1 Myxococcales bacterium
GGTGGGGGGCGGGCCACCGCCGCTCGCGGCGGCCCGCCCGCGAGCGGGCTCTTCCCCTCTCCCGCGAAGCGGGGGAGGGTCGGGGAGGGGGGAGGCCTCGGGGGTCTCGCGGCCAGGGACGGCGGCGGAGGGGGCGGCATCGGCGCCCGCGGCGGCGCGGCCGCGCTCTTCCCCTCTCCCGGGGAGCGGGGGGGAGCCGGCACCGAGGACCTCGCGGCCGCGGACGGCGGCGGAGGGGGCGGCACCGGCGCTCGCGGCGGCGCGGCCGCGGGCGCGCTCTTCCCGTCTCCCGCGAAGCGCGGGAGGGAGGAGGGGGAAGGGCTCGGGGATGCCACGGCCTCCCCTCCCGCGGGGAGAGGGCGTTCCCGCTCCCCCCGCAGCTCGCCCGGCTGGAAGACGATCGACCCGGCCGCGAGCTGATCCGCCGCCGAGTCGTACGCCCCCGCGACCAGGTTGCGCAGCAGCTCCTTGTGCTGCTCCTCCATGCGCGTGCGGACCTGCTGCTCGAGATCCGGCGCGCCGAGCAGCTCGGCGTAGGTGAAGCGCTTGCTCGCGACGACGTTCCCTCCGAAGAAGAGGTGCGTCACGACCACGGGGTTCGCCGGCCCACTGTCCTCCGACTGGACGTGGAACGACCTCCCCTTGTGCTTCACTGTGTGGTTGAAGCCGGTGACCATCCGCCTGCGCCCCGCCGTGGGAGCCCCAGAGTAACGGGCTTGCCGGGGTGCCGTCCAGCCGATGCCCCGGCCGAAAAGCCCCTAGACATCCACGTGTTCGGCGCCGGTGACCGTCCGGCCGAGGAAGCGCCCGGCCACCGCGAGGAAACGCTCCGGCGTGTCGGTCACGAAGAACTGGTGGGACGCCACCCGGCCCGTCGCGGGCGCGCCGACCAGGCCGGCCACCTCGGTGGCGATCGCGTCGGCGCTGTCCACCAGCGCCACCCCGGGCAGCTCGCGCCCGATGGCCTCGCGCAGCAGCGGGTAGTGGGTGCAGCCGAGCACGAGGGTGTCGACCCGCGCCTCGAGGAAGGGCGCGAGGTAGCGGCGCGCCACGAGCCGGACCACCTCGTCCTCCGGGTCCGTCCAGCCCTCCTCCGCGAGCGGGACGAAGAGCGGACAGGGGCGCGCCGTCACCGCCGCGCCGGGCCGGGCCGCGGCGATCGCCTGCTGGTAGGCGCCGCTCGAGATGGTGCTCTGGGTCCCGATGACGCCGATCCGGTCGCCGCGGGTGGCGCGCGCCGCCGCCCGCGCGCCCGGCTCCACCACCCCGAGCACCGGGATCCGCAGCGCCGCGCGCAGCGCCGGCAGCGCCAGGGCCGAGGCGGTGTTGCAGGCGACCACCAGCAGGTCGATCCCGCGCGAGGAGAGGAAGCGCGCGTTGCGCAGCGAGTAGTGCGTCACCACGTCGGCGGACTTGGTGCCGTAGGGCAGCCGCGCCGTGTCGCCGAGGTAGACGGTGTCGAGGCCGGGGAAGCGCTCGAGGATGGCGCGGTGGACGGTGAGCCCGCCGACGCCGGAGTCGAAGATGCCGATGCGTGCCATGCGAGGGGGCGGATACTACTCCAACCGCGCCCGAGCGCCGTCAGTGGAGACAGCCGGTCGGCCCCCCCAGCGTGAAGTCCTGCGCGATCCCCACGTGGAGCAGCGGCGCGTCGCAGACGTCGGCAACCACGGCGTTGGTCGGGGCGTAGATGGCCTCCAGATGGCCGAGGATGTAGTTGCCGAACGGCAGCTGCTGCGCCGTGAGCAGCCCGAAGCTGCTGGGATCGCAGAGCACCCCGGTCGCCGGCGAGGCTTCCACGAGGTTGTAGTTCGCGTCGTAGATCGAATACGAAATGAGCACGGTTCCGTCGCAGGTCACGCCGGGCGGCAGCGCGTAGTAGATCGGGATGGTCTGCGGGGAGATGGCCACCAGCGTGTCGTCCTCCTCGCCCGAGGTCCCCGCGAGCACGTTCATGCTGCCGTCGTACTCGTAGACCAGCTCCTGGCCGCGGAAGCCCTGGACGCTGTACGGGTAGCTGCCCTCGGGGAGCGAAATATCGAGACCCGGGACGCCGTTGGCGCCGACGCAGGAGGGGTTCCCGTAGGCGTCGGTCGAGGGGTACTGCTGGCCGGCGACGTTCACGACCACCGAGTCGACCGCCGCGGTGTTGCAGCCGGTCCGGGTCGCGCCGAAGTCACCCCAGATGCCGGGGGGGGTGTTCCCGTCCTCGAAGTTCCAGTAGACGACCACGTCGCCGACCGCTCCTCCCCCACTCCCGTCGTATCCCGGGCTGGTCGAGCAGGCGGCGAGGGCGAGGAGCGCGGCGGCGGCGAGGGCAGGTCTCATTTGGTTCCTCCGGTCGAGCAACCGTCGTGCCACCCCCAAGACGGCCCTCGCCCGATTTTGTTCAGGTCGCCGAATACCGCGAATGAGTCCGGAGCGCTACGGCGTGGCGCGAAGTCGCGGGCAGGATCGGCGAGAGAAACTGGTTTCCCTGGCGAATGGATGTGGAGCGCCCCGCCCCAGCCGAAATGGACGCCCCCCCGGGCGCATGCTAAAAAGTCAGCCTCTTTCAACCCCTTGCGTGACATGACCCTCTTCGCACCCAGCTTCGCCGCACTGCGTCCTGCCCTCGGCGCCGCCGCCCGCGCCGGCGACCTCGACTACGTCGAGATCGTCCGCAACTCCGGGCCGGTGGTGATGGCGGTGCTCCTGCTGCTCCTCTCCGCCTCCATCGTCTCCTGGGCCATCATCTTCAAGAAGTGGCTCCGGCTCCGCCAGGCCCAGGTCCAGTCGCTCGAGTTCCTCGACGCCTTCTGGCAGTCGCGGCGGCTCGACTCCATCTACCAGAAGGCCGAGGCGCTCTCGGCGAGCCCGGTGAGCCAGGTGTTCCGCGCCGGCTACGTGGAGCTCTCGAAGGTCACCGCCCGCAAGGGCGGCGAGAACGAGAGCCCGCTGGTGGACCAGATGGGCGGCATCGAGAACGTGGAGCGCGCCCTCAAGCGGGCCGCGATGTCCGAGGTCACCGCCCTCGAGGCGACCATCCCGTTCCTCGGCACCACCGCCAGCGCCGCCCCGTTCATCGGCCTCTTCGGGACGGTCTGGGGGATCATGCGCGCCTTCAACGACATCTACCAGATGGGCAACGCCAACCTCGCCACGGTGGCCAAGCCGATCTCGGAGGCGCTCATCGCCACCGCCTTCGGCCTCTTCGCCGCCATCCCGGCGGTGGTCTTCTACAACTACTTCGTCTCGCGCATCCGGGTGCTCGACAGCGAGATGACCAACTTCTCGAACGACTTCCTCAACATCGTCCGCAGGACGTTCTTCGCGTAGGCGCGGACCCGCCCATGGCACTCGGCACGGGCGGCAGCGGCCGCCAGACGCTCACGGAGATCAACGTCACGCCCCTCGTGGACGTGATGCTGGTGCTCCTCATCATCTTCATGGTCACCGCCCCCCTCATCCAGCAGGGCGTGGAGGTGAAGCTGCCCCAGGCGAAGACCCCGCCGGTCAAGGCCGACGAGAGCGCGCTGGTGCTCTCGGTGAAGGCCGACAAGAGCATCTGGCTCGGCGAGGGCAAGGACGCGGTGCAGCTCGAGCTGCCCTCGCTGCAGGAGAAGCTCGCGGCCAACTCCCGGGTGGCCCGCGAGAAGGAGCTCTACCTCATGGCCGACCGCACCCTCCCCTACGGCTACGTGGTGGAGGTGATGGCGGCGGTGCAGCGGGCCGGGGTGCAGAACCTGGGGATGATCACCAGCCCCGCGCCCGGCGAGGAGACCGGCGGGCCGGAGGCGGCCCAGTAGATGGAGCACGCGGCGACAACGCTGCTCGCCCGCCGGGAGCGGCTCGGACCGGTGATCGTCCTCTCGCTGGCGATCCACGCCGGCCTCATCACCTGGGCCCTGTGGCACCGGCCGGCGCCGGTGCTCGACACCCGCCGCCAGGTGATCGCCGCGAAGCTGATCCGGCGCGGCCCGGCGCGGCCCAAGAACTGGATGCCGGTGAAGCCGGTCGAGTCGGCCGCCGCGC
>JAJXVM010000034.1 GCA_021782135.1 Myxococcales bacterium
CCGGCCCACCAGCCGGGCCCGCGCCCGGCGAGCGGCCCGGCGGCGGCGATGCAGACGGCGGCGAGCAGGTGGAGCCCGCGCGCCCAGGCGAGCGCTCCCTCCACGCCGAAGCGGGCCGGGATCGAGCGCAGGCCGGCGCCGCGGTCGAACTCCATGTCCTGCAGCGAGTAGAAGACGTCGAAGCCGGCGATCCAGGCGCCGACCCCCAGGCCGAGCACCACCGCGGCGGGCGTGGCCCGGCCGGTGAGGGCGATGGCCACGCCGATGGGGGCGAGGGCCTGCGCCACCCCGAGCCAGAGGTGGACCGCCCAGGTGAAGCGCTTGGCGTAGGAGTAGCCGAGCAGGATCCCCAGCACCGGCAGCGCCAGGATCCCGCAGAGGGGCGAGACGAGGGCGGCGGCGGCGACGAAGAGCGCCGCCGAGCCGACGAGCAGGGCCCAGGCGCCGGCCACGCTCACCTCGCCCGTGACCAGCTCGCGCCGCTTCGTGCGCGGGTTCTCGGCGTCGAAGCGCCGGTCGGAGATGCGGTTCATGGCCATGGCGGCGGTGCGCGCGGCGACCACCGCCAGCGCGACCAGCGCCAGGCGGGCGGGGTCGAGCCGGGCGTCGCGCGCCACCAGCACCACCGCCGCCGCGGCGAAGGGCAGGGCGAAGAGCGAGTGCTCCAGCTTCACCATGCGGGAGAGGGCGGCGATCTGCGTCATGCGGTGGGTTCCGGGCGGTGGCGGGCGAGCCAGGTGAGGGGCAGCTCCGCGGGGCCGAACTCCTCGAGGAGCCAGCGCGCGGGGGCGAAGGACGGGCGCTCGCGGGCGCTGTCCGGGTCGAGCGGGGCGGCGACCAGGCCGGGGGCGCTGCCCGGCGCGAGCCGCCCCACCCCCGGCGCGCCCACCGCGGCGCCGTTCCAGGCGAGCGCGAGCAGGCGCAGCGGCGAGAGCTGCGGCCAGGCGCGCGACAGGACCGCGAGCTCGGCGAGGGGCGAGAGCGAAGGGGTGCTCGCGAGGGAGTCGGTGCCGACGGCGAGCGGGACGCCGGCGGAGAGGAGCCTCGGCAGGTCGGCGAGCCGGCCCCCGATGTGGAGGTTGGAGCGCGGGCAGAGCACCGCGGTCGACCCGGCGGCCACGAGCAGCCCCCGGTCCTCGTCGTCGAGGTCCACCAGGTGCACCGCCAGCGACTCCGGCCGGAGGAACGGAGCGGCCACCGAGACCGCGCTGCGCCCGAGCCGCGGCAGCTCGGTCACGCCGAGCGAACGGTGCATGCGGGCGAAGGGGCCGGCGGACTCGTCGCAGAAGCGGCGCTCGGCGGGATCCTCCGCCAGGTGCAGGGAGCCCGGGCCGGCCCGGAGCAGCTCGGCGAGGATCGGCAGGTGGGTGGAGTAGACGGCGTGGGGCGAGAGCGCCAGCCGCAGCCCCGGGACGGCCGCCGGCGCGGCGGCGGCGAGCTGCCGGGCCCGCTCCAGCGCCCGCTCGATGCGCGGCGCGGTGAAGCCGAAGACCTCGAGGAAGACGGTGCCGGCGATCCCGGCGCGCGAGAGCCAGGGGAGGGCGCCGAGCCCGTTCGTCACCTCGCCCACCGCGGCCACGCCGAAGCGGAGGAGCTGGGCCACCGCGTCCTCGATCGCGGCGTCCTCCTCCGGGGTCGAGGCCCGGGTCGCGACCAGGCGCTGGATCCAGGCGGGCAGCCCCTCGCCGCCGGGCACCCGCCCGCGCAGGTGCGACAGCTCGAGGTGGACGTGCGCGTTCACCAGGGCGGGCAGGAGCACGGCCTCGAGCCGCTCGCCCCGGCCGAAGCGCGCCTCCACCTCGGCGCGCGGGCCCACCGCGAGGAGGACGTCGCCGTCGAGGGCCACCGCGCCGTCGGCGACGACGGGGGCGGGGCGCGATCCCGTCAGCACCCAGGGCGCGCTGACGACCCGGACGCCCACTACGCCCCCACGATCTCGTAGCGCATGTTGCGGCGCGCCGGGCGGAAGCCGGCGTCGCGGATGTGCCGCTCCACCTCCTCCGAGTCCATCTTGAAGGTGGTGCCCGCCGCCGAGACCACGTTCTCCTCGATCATCACCTGGCCGAAGTCGTTGGCGCCCATGTGCAGCGCCGCCTGCGCCACCCCGCCGCCCATGGTCACCCAGGAGCACTGCAGGTTGGGCACGTTGTCGAGCACCAGCCGGGCGATGGCGTTCTCGCGCAGGTAGGCGTGGGCGCTGTTGTCGCCGGGGTCGAGCCGGGTGTTCTCCGGCTGGAAGGTCCAGCAGGCGAAGGCGGTGAACCCCCTGGTCTCGTCCTGCAGCTCGCGCAGCCGCAGCAGGTGGTTGGTGCGGTGACGGGCGTCCTCGCCCACGCCGAACATGAGCGTGGCGGTGCTGCGCAGCCCCTTGCGGTGGGCCACCTTCATCACCGTGAGCCACTCGTCGGTGGAGCACTTGAGCGGCGCGATGCGCCGGCGCACCTCGTCGTCGAGCACCTCGGCGCCGCCGCCGGGGATGGAGTCGAGGCCGGAGGCCACCAGCCGGTCGATGGTCTCCTCGAGGGAGAGCTGGCTGGTGCGCGCGATGTGCCAGATCTCCTCCGGCGAGAGCGCGTGCAGGTTGATGGTGGGGTAGCTGGCCTTGGCCCAGCGGAAGAGGTCCTCGTACCACTCGATGCCCAGGTCGGGGTGGAGCCCGCCCTGGAGCAGGATCTCGATCCCGCCCACGGCGATGGTCCCCTCGATCTTCTCGGCCAGCTCCTGGCGCGACAGCACGTACGACTGGGCGTGGCCGCGCGGCCGGTAGAAGGCGCAGAAGTGGCAGGCGGTGGTGCAGACGTTGGTGTAGTTGACGTTCCGCGAGACGATGTAGGTGACCACGCCCTCGGGGTGGAGGGCGCGGCGCCGCGCGTCGGCGGCGAGCCCGAGCTCGAGCAGCGGCGCCTGCTCGTCCACCAGCTCCGCCTCGTCGGCGTCGAGCCGCTCGCCGTCGGCCCCCTTCTGCAGGGCGGTGTCGAGCGACACCACCCGCCGGGCGCGGCGCGCCTTCACCTGGTCGTCGGCGAAGCGCAGCGTGTGCTCCGGCAGGAAGCCGAGCTTCGCGGCGCGCGCGAGGAAGGCCTCCATGCCCGAGACCTCGTACGGCCCGAGCCCGTAGCGCAGCTTCTGGGTGAGGTAGCGGCGGTACTTCTCCGGGTCGCCGCCGCGCTCGCGCGCGAACTCCCGCGCCAGCTCGGTGCGCATCCCCTGCCCCTGGTGCGCGGCGCGCGCCAGCTCGGCCACGTCCTCCGGCGCGAGCACGCCCGGCCGGGCGGCCCAGACCGCGAAGACCATGGGCAGCCCGGAGATGCGGTTCCACTCGCGCGCCAGGTCGAGCACGTGCGGCTTGTGGACGTCGAAGGCCCGGTCGCCGATGACCAGCGCGCCCTTGGTGCCGGTGGCGGCGGCGAGCCCCTCCACCGCCGGCATGGGGGTGAACTTCGGCGAGCGGCCCATCTCGGCGAGCACCACCCGGGAGAGGATCACCGAGGTGCGGCTGGCGGTGTCGAGGAAGACCTCGTCCCAGACCACCGGCGACTGCTCGCCGGCGAGGAGCACCGTCTGCACCGGCCCGTCGGCGCCGATGCCGATGCCTGGGACCACCTCGTAGTCCTTGCCGGCGAGGGCGCCCACCGGGAGGAGCGCCAGGTCCACCTCGCCGCGCTCGAGCATGGCCGCGCCGGCGGAGGGCTCGCAGAGGGTGAGGTCGATGCGCTCCGATCCGGCGAGCCCGGCGGTGAGCGGGCGGGCGTTCAGGAAGGAGACGGCGGCGGCGCGGATCTTCGGCATGGAGCTAGGCCTCGTGCACCTTGAGGACGTGGTAGAGGCTGTCGCGCTCCGCCGGCACGCGGCCGGCGAGGCGGATGAGCCGGTGGAAGGAGGACTCGGTCTGGCCCTGCGGCACGTGCGAGCCGGCCATGTGGTAGATGCGCTCCTCGAGGACCGTGCCGTCCACGTCGTCCACGCCGAAGGAGAGCGCGGTCTGGGCCATGCGCTCGCCGAGCGAGACCCAGTACGCCTTCAGGTGGTCGAAGTTGTCGAGGAACAGGCGGGAGACGGCGTAGGTGCGCAGCCCGTCGTAGCCGGTCGGCTTGGGGAAGGCCTTGCCGATCATGTTGTGCTCGGGGTGGAACGCGAGCGGGATGAAGACCTGGAACCCGCCGGTCTCGTCCTGCAGCGCCCGCAGCCGCGCCATGTGGTCCACCCGCTCGGCGAGCGTCTCGATGGTGCCGTAGAGCATGGTGGCGTTGGTCTTGATGCCGAGCCGGTGGGCGGTGCGGTGCACCTCCAGCCACTCCTCGGCGGTGGCCTTGTCGTCGCAGATCTTCCGGCGCACCCGCTTGGCGAAGATCTCGGCCCCGCCGCCCGGCATGGTGTCGAGCCCGGCCGCCCGCAGCTCGCGGAGCACCTGCTCGTAGCTCTTGCCGAACTTGCGGGCGAAGAAGTGGATCTCGACCGCCGTGAAGGCCTTGAGGGCCACCTCGGGCCAGGCGGCCCGGATCCGGCGCAAGAGCTCGGTGTAGTACTCCCACGGCAGCGTGGGGTGGAGGCCGCAGACGATGTGCACCTCGCTCACGCCGAGCGGGCGCCGCGAGAGCACCTTCTCCACCGCCTCGTCGAGGCCGAAGGTGTAGCCCTCCGACGCCTCCCGGTCGTCCGGCCGCGCGAACGAGCAGAACTTGCAGCTCGCCACGCAGACGTTGGTCGGGTTGAGGTGGACGTTGCGGTTGTAGAAGGCGAGGTTGCCGTGCCGCTCCTCGCGCACGTGGTTGGCGAGGGCGCCGACCGCGGCGAGGTCGCGGACCTCGAACAGCCGCACGGCGTCCTCCTCCGCGAGCCGCTCCTTCGCGAGCACCTTGTCGCGGATGGGCCCGAGGCCGGCGCGCTCCAGCGCGCGGTGAGCGAGGTTCGAGAGCATCTAGGCGTCCTCCACCGGTTCCTTGCCGCGCGGGGCGAGCCCCTCCCAGCGCCGCATCAGCTCGTTGGGCAGCCCGAGCCGGTCGAGCAGCCGCGCCACCACCGTGTCCACCAGCTCGCCCATGTCCTTCGGCGCCGAGTAGAAGCTCGGCGAGGCGGGCATGACGATCGCGCCCGCCTCGATGACCGCCGTGATGGCGCGGGCGTGCACCAGCGAGAGCGGCGTCTCGCGCAGGCAGAGCACGAGGCGGCGCTTCTCCTTCAGCATCACGTCGGCCGCGCGGCCGACGAGGTCCACCGACAGCCCGTAGGCGATGCGCGCGAGCTGCCCGGCCGAGCAGGGCACCACGCACATGCCGTCGTAGGGCGCGCTCCCCGAGGCGAACGGGGCGGTGAAGTCGTGGTTCTTCCAGACGCGGAAGGGGTAGCGCGGCTCGGCGCCGATCTCCTGCATCCAGACCTGCTTGCCGGTGGCGGTGAAGATCAGGTCCGCCTCGACGCCGTGCTTCGCGCCCTCCGTCGACAGGAAGTCGAGGAGCCGCTTGGCGTAGGGCGCGCCCGAGGCGCCGGAGACGGCCACCACCAGCTTCACGCCTTCACCCCGACCACGAGCCCGCACACGCCCGGGAAGAGCCCGCCGCCCCTCACCTCGGCGAAGCCGGCCTCGCGGGAGAGCCGCTCGAACTCGGGGCGCGGCACGAAGCGCTCCATCGACTCGACGAGGTAGCGGTAGGCGCCGGGGTCCTTGGCGATGGCCCGCCCGAGGAGCGGCAGCGCCACCCGGTTGTAGGCGTTGTGGAAGAGCCGGGTCCCGGCCGACTGGGGCCGGAAGAGCTCGAGCACGCCCATGCGCCCGCCCGGCTTCAGCACCCGGGCGATCTCGGCGATGCCGGCCGGGAGGTCCTCGAGGTTGCGGACCCCGAAGGCGACCGTCACCGCGTCGAAGGTGGCGTCGCGGAAGGGCAGCCGCAGCGCGTCGGCGCCGGCGGCCGGGAGCCCTGTCTTCCGCGCGCCGCGCGAGAGCATGGGGATGGAGAAGTCGGCCCCGTAGATCCGGGCGCCCGGCGCCTGGCGGCGGGCCTCGGCGGCCACGTCCATGGTGCCGGCGCACAGGTCGAGGAGCGCGTCGCCCGGGCCGAGCCGCACGCCGCGCACCAGGCCGCGCCGCCAGGCCACGTCCACCCGCAGGGTCATGACGCGGTTGAGGAGGTCGTAGGTGGGCGCGATGCGGTCGAACATCGCCCGCACCGCCTGGGCGCGGCCGGCCTCGCCGGGCAGGGGAGGGGTGGTGGTGCTCACAGGGTGCTCCCGCGCTTGGGCTTCCAGGAGGCCGCCGGGGGCGCCGGGATGCGCGGACGCCGCAGCGGGGTCGCGCCCGGGACGACGCGATCGTAGAGCGCGTCCATGCGGGCGAGCAGCTCCGGCTCGTGGACGCAGGGCTCGGGCCACTCGCGCCCGCCCTCCTCCACCCACTTGCGCGTGGCGTCGACGCCGATCTTGGCGCCGAAGGCGAAGTTGGGAGATGCGTGGTCGAGCGCGTCCACCGGGCCCTCCACGATCACCAGGTCGCGCTTCACGTCCACGTTGGCGAAGCTGCGCCAGGCCGCCTGCGGCGTGTCCTGCACGTCCACGTCGTCGTCGAAGACCACCAGCGTCTTGGTGTTGGCCATCTGCCCGGAGCCCCAGAGGCCGTGCATCAGCTTCTTGGCGTGGCCCGGGTACTCCTTCTTCATGGAGATGAAGCAGAGGTTGTGGAACACGCCCTCCGGCGGGAAGGCCATGTCCACCACCTCGGGGAAGACCATCTGCAGCATGGGCAGGAAGAGCCGCTCGGTGGCCTTGCCGAGCCACTGATCCTCGACCGGCGGCGGCCCCACCACCGTGGCCGGGTAGACGGCGTCGCGCCGGCGGGTGATGCAGGTGACGTCCAGGGCCGGGTAGTCGTCGGCGAGCGAGTAGTAGCCGGTGTGGTCGCCGAAGGGCCCCTCGCGGACGAGCGGGGCCGAGGTGTCCACCCAGCCCTCGATGACCACGTCCGCCTCGGCCGGCACCTCGAGCGGCACGGTGACGCACCTCGCGAGCGGCACGCCCTCGCCGCGCAGGAAGCCGGCGAAGAGGTACTCGTCCACGCCGGGCGGCAGCGGCGCCGAGGCGGCGTAGGTGAGGGTCGGGTCGCCGCCGAGGGCGATGGCCACCGGCATCCTCTCGCCGCGGGCCTTGTAGGCGCGGTAGTGGGCGTTGGCGGTCTTGTGGAGCTGCCAGTGCATGGCGAGCCGGCGCGGCCCGAGGACCTGCAGCCGGTACATCCCGACGTTGCGCAGCCCGGTCTCGGGATCCCGGGTGACGACCTGCGGCAGGGTGATGAACGGGCCGCCGTCGTGCCGCCAGGTGGTGAGCACCGGGAGCGCGCCGAGGTCGGGCTCCTTCTCCACGATCTCCTGGCAGGGGCCGTCGGCGTGGTGCTTGGGGGTGAGGGTCGCGAGGCGGCCGAGCTTGGGGAGCAGCTTGAGCTTCTCCCACAGCCCCTGCGGCGGGGCGGTCTTGAGCAGGGCGCGCAGCTCCTCGGCCCGCTCCTCGAGGTCGTCGCAGGAGAAGGCCCAGCTGGCGCGCCGGCGGGTGCCGAAGAGGTTCATCGCCACCGGGAGCCCGCCGCGCTTCGGCTTCTCGAAGAGCAGCGCCGGCCCGCCCTGCTTGGCGGCGCGGTCGGCCAGGGCCGCCATCTCGAGGACCGGGTCCACGGGCTCCTTCACCCGCACCAGTTCGCCCGCTCCTTCGAGCCGGGCGAGGAATTCGGAGAGCGAGCGATAGGCCATGGGAGGGCCATTCCTACTAGAGGCGCGACCTTGTTTCAATGATCGTTGAAAGCTATAACGGGCCGCCATGACCACCACCGTCCGCGTCGCCCACAGCCCCGATTCCGATGATGCCTTCATGTTCTACGGGCTGGCGTCCGGGGGGGTGAAGGCCGACGGCGTCGAGTTCGTGGAGGAGCTCTCGGACATCGAGAGCCTGAACCAGGCGGCCGTCGAGGGGCGCTACGAGGTCACCGCCATCTCGGTCCACGCCTACGCCTACATCGCCGACAAGTACCGGCTGCTCGACTCCGGCGCCTCCTTCGGCGACGACTACGGCCCCACCGTGGTGGTGCCCAGGGGCTCGCCCATCCGCTCGGTCGACGAGCTCTCGGGCCAGCGCATCGCCGTCCCGGGCAGGTGGACCAGCGCGGCGCTGGCGCTGGCCCTGCGGCTCCCGGTCTTCACCCCGGTGCTGATGGACTTCAAGGCGGTCGGCGAGGCGGCCCGGCGCGGCGAGGTGGCCGCCGGCGTCGTGATCCACGAGGGGCAGCTCACCGCGGACGAGGAGGGGCTGCAGGTGGTGGAGGATCTCGGCAAGTGGTGGAAGCGCCGCACCGGCCTGCCCCTGCCGCTCGGGCTCAACGCCATCAAGCGCGACCTCCCCATCCAGCTGCGCGAGCAGCTCGCCCGCACCATGGCCGAGAGCGTGGACTACTCGCTGGCGAACCGCGAGGCGGCGCTCGACCACGCCATGCAGTTCGCCCGCGGCCTCGACCGCGAGCGCGCCGACACCTTCGTCGGGATGTACGTGAACCACTGGACGAGCCAGCTCGGCGACAAGGGCCGGCAGGCGGTGGCGCTCTTCCTCCACGAGGCGGCCGAGCGCGGGCTGGTGCCGCGCGTCAAGCCGGAGTGGCAGGAGCGGTAGGGGCGCGGAGGATTCGCCCCCTCCCTGACCCTCCCCCGCTTCGCGGGAGAGGGAAAGAACGTTCCGCCAGGTCTTTGCCCTGAGATACCCTCGGGCCTCTCCCTCCCCGTCGCACGGGGAGGGCCGGGGAGGGGGGGGCCACGAGGCCCGCCTCGGCCGGCCCTCTAGAACGCCCGCTCGGTGAGGTGCTGCGCCGCCTCGGCGATGGCGCGGCGGTGCACGCCGTCGGGCACCCGCTCCAGCGCGGCCATGGCCCGGCCGGTGTGCTCGCGGGCGATGGCGCGGGCGGCCTCGACGCCGCCGGAGCGCTTCACCGCCTCGATCACCTCGCCCGCCACCTCGTTCGCCTCGGCCTTGCCGTGCACGAGCGCGGTGAGCCGGTCGCGGAGCTTCGGCTCGGCCTGGCAGGCCCGGATGAGCGGCAGGGTGGCCTTCCCCTCGATGAGGTCGGTGCCGAGCCGCTTGCCGAGCAGCTTGGGGTCGGCGGCGTAGTCGAGGGCGTCGTCCACCAGCTGGAAGGCGATGCCGATCCCCTCGCCGAAGATGGTGAGCGCGTCCGGGATCTCGCCGCGCACGCCGGCCGCGTGGGCGCCGGCCGCGGCGCTCCAGCCGAAGAGCGAGGCGGTCTTGCCCTCGACGACGTCGAAGTAGTCGCGCTCGCTCGCCTCGAAGCTGCCGCGCAGCGAGAGCTGCAGCACCTCGCCCTCGACCAACCGCCGCATGGTGGCGAGCAGGCTCGGCAGCGCCGCGGGCCGCGACGGCTGGGCCGCGACCAGCTCGAGCGCCCGGGTGAGCAGCCAGTCGCCCGAGAGCACCGAGACCGCGTTGCCCCAGATGACGCGCGAGGCCGGCTGGCCGCGGCGCATGGGTCCGTCGTCGATGACGTCGTCGTGGAGCAGCGTCGCCGAGTGGGTGAGCTCGGCCGCCACCGCGAAGGGGATCGCCGCCGAGAGCTCGCCGCCGCAGGCGCCGCAGGAGAGCAGCGTGACGGTGGGCCGGATGCGCTTGCCGCCGGCCGAGACCAGGTGGCGCGCCGCCGCCTGGAGCGTCTCCTCGGCGTCGGCGGTGGCGCGGGTGAGCTGCTCCTCGAGCGCCAGGAGCTCCTCCCCGAGCCGCGGCACCTCCTGCAGCGCCGCCTGTGCGCGCTCCGGCCGGACCCCGCGCTCTGCGGAGGCGTCCAGCTGAGAGAGGATGGCCTGCTCGGAGCTGCCCATTGAAGCGCCCCTTCCCAGGGAAGTTCAAGAAAAGTTGAACGAGCCATATAGCGCGGCCGGGCGTGACCGGTCAACGACGCGGCGTGCCGGAGCGCGGCCCGCCGCGGTGAAGATCCCGGCCCGCCGCCCGGCGCGCGCGGGGCCGAGCGGCGGGGTTCCGCGCGAGCCGCGGAGGACCCGGAGAGGAAGGGATCTTCCCAGCGTGGGAAGGCCCTTCGCCAGCGACCAGCGCCGGGGCGCGGCGCGAGGGCTGGCCCGCGCCGTGCAGCGGGAAGCCGCGCGGCCAGGCGGTCGCGGAGGGGGCGCATGCGCTGGATCCGGGTGGGACTCTTGCTGGCCGCGACGCTCGCCGGGTGCAAGGGGAGCGGCAAGGTCTCGAGCAACGCCGACTGCCCGGCCGGGGAGACGCGCGCCGCCGACGGTTCGTGCGTGGCCGCCTGCGGCGCCCAGGAGCAGGCCTGCGGCGGGATCTGCTGCTCCGCCGGGCAGGTCTGCGGGACGGGCAACGTGTGCGCCAGCCCGCCGGCGGGCTGCGGCGCCGGTCCGGCCTGCAGCGCCGAGACCTTCTGCCTGAACGGGAGCTGCGTCTCCGCCGATCCCTCGTGCAGCTTCAAGCCGCCGCCGGGGCCGTTCACGCCGCGGGTGGCCTGGCAGTGGACCGGCTCGACCGACCAGCCCGAGTTCGACCAGGTGCTGATGACGCCGGTGGTGATCCCGCTGCGGCGCAGCGGCGGCGACGCCTTCACGCCGCCGGCGGTGGTCTTCAACTCCATCCTCACCGGGCTCGGCGCCGGCGACGCGGTGCCGGGGCGCATGCGCGCGGTGAGCGGGGGGGACGGCACCGACCTCTGGTCGAGCGATCCGGCCCACCCGGTGAACGGCATGACCGCCATCGCCGCCGGCGACCTGTTCGGGGACGGCAACACCGAGTTCGTCACCGGCCGCATGCCGGCGCAGATCGCGGGGACCGCCTCGTACGACGCCGCCACCGAGGGGCTGGTCGCCTTCGACAACAGCGGCAAGTTCCTCTGGGAGGTGCCGGGGATCACCATCGAGTGGGGCGCGCCGTCGGTGGCCAACTTCGGCACCGGCGCCGAGGCCCGGGTGGTGATCGGCGCGACGGTGGTGGACGCGCACGGGAAGGTGCTCTGCCAGGGGCAGTACGGCACCGCCAACAACCTCGGCTACGGCCCGCTCTCGGCGGTGGCCGACATCGACGGGGACGGCGTGCCCGACATCGTCACCGGCAACACCGTCTACGACCTGAACTGTCAACCCAAGCCGGGCTGGCCCAACGACCAGCTCGACGGCGCCGTGGCGGTGGCCGACTTCACCGGCGAGGGGCGCCCGCAGATCGTGGTGGTCTCCGGGATGCCGAACCCGGCGCCCAACCCTCCCACGCTTTCGGTGCGGCTGCAGGACTGGCAGGGCAAGGTGATCTGGGGCCCGGTGACGGTGGCCAACGGCGGCGCCGGCGGGGCGCCCACGGTCGCGGACTTCGACGGGGACGGCAAGCCCGAGATCGGCGTGGCGGCGCGCTCCGCCTACCGGGTCTTCAAGCCCTTCGCCGACAACCCCATCCTCTGGGAGAAGCCGACCCAGGACACGAGCGACGTGACCGGCAGCTCGGTCTTCGACTTCACCCACGACGGCACGGCGGAGGTGGTGTACGGCGACGAGTGCTACACGCGCGTGTACGACGGCACCACCGGGACGGTGGAGTTCGAGTCGCCCAACCCGAGCTGCACCGTCTACGAGAACCCGGTGATCGCCGACGTGGACAAGGACGGGCGCGCCGAGATCGTGGTCGCCACCAACAGCGTCTGCAACATCACCTGCCCCTGGGGCACCCACTTCGGCTCGGGGCTCCACGGCATCACCGTCTTCAAGGACCTGCGCGACCACTGGGTCTCGACGAGGCCGGTCTGGAACCAGCACACCTACCACGTGACCAACGTGAACGACGACGGCAGCCTGCCCGCGCCGGAGCAGAACAACTGGGCCGTCGCCGGCCTCGACAACTACCGCATGAACGTCATCGGGAACCCGGACTACTCCGCCCCCGATCTGGCGGCCGACGCCGCGACCGACGCCACCCTCGACCGCTCCGGCTGCCCCACCGCGCTGAAGCTCACCCTGCGCGTCTGGAACCGGGGCGCGGTGCTGGTGACGGCCGGCGTGCCCATCGCCGTCTACCTGGGGCAGGCGGGCGGCACGCTCCTCGCCACCGCCAGGACGACCGGCGCCATCACCCCCGGGAACTACGAGATCGTCGCCATCCCGCTGCCGAACCCGGCCAGCGTGCCGACCACCATCGTGGCGGTGCTGAACGACGACGGCACCGGGCAGGGGGTGGTGGGCGAGTGCCGCCGCGACAACAACGTGGTGCCCCTGCCCGGCGCCTACTGCCCGGTGGGCGTCAAGTGACGGCGCCGGGCGACGCCGGCGCCGTCTGGCGGTGACGTCGCGCGCGCGGGCGGGGCGGGCGGCGAGCCTCGCGGCGAGGCCGCCGCGCCCGTGCTAGCTTCCGCCTCCATGGCGGTGGTGAAGCTCATCCTCGAGTACGACGGCACGCGCTACGCCGGGTGGCAGGTGCAGCCGAACGGGCCCTCCATCCAGGCGGAGGTGGAGCGGGCGCTCGCGGCGCTCCACAAGGAGCCGGTGCGGGTCACCGCCTCCGGGCGCACCGACGCCGGGGTGCACGCGCGCGGCCAGGTGGCGAGCTTCGCGGTGGCGCGGCCGCTGCCGCTGCGCGCCTACGTGAAGGGGATGAACGCGCTCCTCCCGCCCGACGTGGCGGTGCGCGACGCCGCCCTCATGCCCGAAGGCTTCGACGCCCGGCGCTCGGCGCGGGGCAAGCGCTACCGCTACCGGATCGAGAACGGCCCCACCCGCGCGCCGCTCACCCGGCTGCAAGCCTGGCAGGTCTTCCGGCCGCTCGACGTCGAGGCGATGCGCGCCGCGGCGCGCCCGCTCCTCGGCCGGCACGACTTCGGCGCCTTCCGCGCCTCCGACTGCGAGGCGGCCCACGCGGTCCGCGAGCTGCGCCGGCTCGACGTGCTGGGCGAGCGCGGCGGCACGATCGAGGTGGTGGCGGAGGCCACCGCGTTCCTGAAGCACATGGTGCGCAACCTGGTGGGCACGCTGGTCGAGTGCGGCCTCGGGCGGCGCGACCCGGGGAGCATCGCCGCGCTGCTCGCCTCGCGCGACCGCACCCGGGCCGGCGCCACCGCGCCGCCGCAGGGGCTGTGCCTGGAGGAGGTGTTCTACGAGGTCGCGCCGCTCGGCGTACCCCCTCCCTGACCCTCCCCCGCTGCGCGGGAGAGGGGAGGAGAGCGCCGCCTGGCATAGGCGGGCCCCCCTGGGCCTTCCGCCCCTCCCGCGGAGGGGAGGGCTGGGGAGGGGAGGCCAGGGTTCCCCGCGCGCCGCCGCGCTCAATGCACGGTCGGCTCCGCCTCCGCCGGGGCCTCGCCCTTCTGGAAGTCGAGCGTGTCGCCGCGCCCCTCGTCCACCCGCACGTGGTCGCCGGCGCGGAAGTCGCCGCGCAGGATCCGGGTGGCGAGCGGGTCCTGGATGAGCCGCTGGATGGCGCGCTTGAGCGGGCGCGCCCCGTAGACCGGGTCGTAGCCGGCGTCGCCCACCGTCTCGCGCGCGGCCTCGGTGAGCTCGAGGGTGACGCGCCGCTCCGCCAGCAGCTTGCGCAGCTTGCCGAGCTGGATCTCGACGATGCGCGAGATGTCCTCGCGCCCGAGCGGCCGGAAGACCACGATCTCGTCCACCCGGTTCAGGAACTCCGGGCGGAACTCGGCGCGCAGGTGCTCGAGCGCCGCCTCGCGGACGGTGGAGGCGTCGGCGTTGGGGCGTGACGCGAGCCGCTGGATCTCGTCCGACCCGAGGTTGGAGGTCATGATGACCACCGCGTTGCGGAAGTCGACCGTCCGGCCCTGGCCGTCGGTGAGCCGGCCGTCGTCGAGGATCTGCAGCAGCACGTTGAAGACGTCGCGGTGGGCCTTCTCGATCTCGTCGAAGAGGATCACGCAGTAGGGCCGGCGCCGCGCCGCCTCGGTGAGCTGCCCGCCCTCCTCGTAGCCGACGTAGCCCGGGGGCGCGCCGATGAGCCGCGCCACCGCGTGCTTCTCCATGTACTCCGACATGTCGAGCCGGATCATCGCCTGCTCGTCGTCGAAGAGGAACTCGGCCAGCGCGCGGGCGGTCTCGGTCTTCCCCACGCCGGTGGGGCCGAGGAAGATGAAGCTGCCGATGGGCCGGTTCGGGTCCTGCAGCCCGGAGCGGGCGCGCCGCACCGCCGCCGAGACGGCGCGGATGGCCTCGTCCTGCCCCACCACGCGCTTCGCCAGCCGCTCCTCCATCGAGAGCAGCTTCTCCACCTCGCCCTCGAGGAGCTTGGAGACCGGGATGTGGGTCCAGTTGGAGACCACCTCGGCGATCTCCTCCGGGGTGACCTCCTCCTTGAGCATGGCGCCGCCGGACTGGAGCTGCGCCAGCTTCGCCTGCGCCGCGTCCACCCGCCGCTGCGCCTCCGGCAGCTTGCCGAACTTGATCTCGGCGGCGGCGCTGAAGTCGGCGCGCCGCTCGGCGTCGGCCTCGGCGCTCTTGAGCTGGTCGATCTCCTGCCGCGCCTTGGCGATCTCCTGGATCACCTGCTTCTCCGAGTCCCAGCGGCTCTTCAGGGCCGCGAACTGCTCCTTCTGGCCGGCGAGCTCCTTCTCGATCCGCGCCAGGCGCGCCCGCGAGGCCTCGTCCTTCTCCTTGAGCAGCCCCTGCTTCTCGATCTCGAGCTGGCCGATGCGCCGGCGCACCTCGTCCACCTCGGTGGGCATGGAGTCGATCTCGATGCGCAGCCGGCTCGCCGCCTCGTCCACCAGGTCGATGGCCTTGTCGGGCAGGAAGCGGTCGGCGATGTAGCGGTGGCTCAGCCGCGCCGCGTCCACCAGCGCCGCGTCCTGGATGCGCACCTTGTGGTGCATCTCGTAGCGGTCCTTGAGCCCCCGCAGGATGGAGATGGTGTCCTGCACCGACGGCTCGCCCACGAACACCGGCTGGAAGCGGCGCTCCAGCGCCGGGTCCTTCTCCACGTGCTTGCGGTACTCGTTCACCGTGGTGGCGCCGATGGCGTGCAGCTCGCCGCGGGCGAGCGCGGGCTTGAGCATGTTGCCCGCGTCCATGGCGCCCTCGGCGGCGCCGGCGCCGACGATGGTGTGCATCTCGTCGATGAAGAGGATGATCTCGCCCTGGCTCCCGGTGACCTCCTTGAGGACCGCCTTGAGCCGCTCCTCGAACTCGCCGCGGAACTTGGCCCCGGCCACCATCGCGCCCAGGTCGAGCGCCAGGAGCCGCTTGCCCTTGAGCCCCTCGGGCACGTCCCCGTCCACGATGCGCCGCGCCAGCCCCTCGACGATGGCGGTCTTGCCCACGCCGGGATCGCCCACCAGCACCGGGTTGTTCTTGGTGCGGCGGGAGAGGATCTGGACCGTGCGGCGGATCTCGTCGTCGCGGCCGATCACCGGGTCGAGCTTGCCCTCGCGGGCGAGCTCGGTGAGGTCCTTGGCGTACTTCTCGAGCGCCTGGTACTGGCTCTCCGCCTCGGGGCTCGTCACCCTCGCGCCGCCGCGCACGTCCTTCACCGCGCCGCGCACCCGGTCCGGGGTGGCCCCGGCGCCGCGCAGCGCCTCGCCGGCGCCGCCCTTCTCCTCCGAGAGCGCGAGGAGCAGGTGCTCGGTCGAGACGTACTCGTCCTTGAGCTTCTTCGCCTCGTCCTCCGCCCGGTCGAAGACCTTCAGCAGCCGGTTCGAGACGTACGGCTCGGCCCCCTGCACGCGCGGGGTGCCGCGGAGCTCGTCCTCCACCCGCGAGGCGACCAGGCGCGGGTCGGCGCCGATCTTCTGGAGGACCGGGCGGGTCAGGCCTTCCCCCTGCTCGAGGAGCGCCAGCAGGAGGTGCTCGGCGTCCACCGCCTGGTGATCGCGGCGACGGGCCAGCCCCTGCGCCGCCTGGAGCGCTTCCTGGGCCTTGGTGGTGAGCTTTTCGGGTCTCATGGGCCGGAACGTAAGACCGGCCGGGAGCATGGCAAGCGGCGAGCCACGCCGATCCGGGGCCGGCCCGGCGGGACTCCCCCCATCCATCTGTGGTACGAAATGGGTGGCCACGGGAGGGCTGCGGAGGACCGATGCCGGACGAGAGCGACTGCGGGAGGGCCGCCCAGGTCGATCTGCAACGACGCCACGACGACTTCGTCCGGGACATCTCGCACGACGTTCGCAACCCGCTCCAGGTCATCCTGCTCCAGGCCGAGCGGCTGCAGCGGCTCCTGCCGGAGGCCGCCGCGCGAGAGCGCAAGGCGGCCGACGCCATCGCCGCCGCGGTCCGGCAGCTCGATCAGCTCATCAAGCAGCGGGTGCGGCAGGCGCGCAGCGAGGAGCCGACGGAAGAGGCCGACCGCATCGGGGGGTGAGGATCGGTCGCCGGTCCCGTCTGGACCTTGCACCGCCCCGGTAGCGGCCGCAAAGGGCTCGGAGCGCCACAGGCTCGCGCTCCGGAGACCCTTTGTCCGCCGACCCCCGGCAGCACCCCATCGTCCGCTCGGTCGGCCGCGTCCTGCCGGATCACCACGTGGACCAGGAGACCCTCATCGCGGTCTTCCGCGAGCTCTGGTCCGGACAGCACTACAACCCCGCGCGACTCGAGGACCTGCACCGGGCGGTCGGGGTGAAGGGGCGCCACCTCGCCCTGCCGCTCTCCCGCTACGCGGAGCTCCGAGGGTTCGCGCGGTGCAACGACGCCTGGATCCCGGCGGCGGTGGACCTGGGCGAGAGGGCGGTGCGGGACGCGCTGGCGCGCGCCGGGATCGCGCCGGCCGACGTGGACCACCTCTACTTCGTGACCGTGACCGGGATCGCGACGCCGTCCGTGGACGCGCGCCTCGTGAACCGGCTCCGGATGAAGCCGACGGTGAAGCGCACTCCCATCTTCGGCCTCGGCTGCGTGGCCGGCGCCACCGGCCTCACCCGGGCGGCCGACGCGCTCCGGGCCTACCCGGGCGAGGTGGCGGTGCTGCTCTCGGTCGAGCTCTGCTCGCTGACGCTGCAGCGCGATGACCTCTCGGTGGCGAACCTGATCGCGAGCGGGCTCTTCGGCGACGGCGCCGCCGCGGTGGTGCTGGAGGGGGGCGCGCGCCCGCCGGGCCCCGGTCCGCGCGTGCTCGCCTCCCGGTCGTCCTTCTACCCCGACACCGAGCGCGTGATGGGCTGGGACGTGGTGGAGGGCGGCTTCAAGGTGGTGCTCTCGTCCTCGGTGCCGGAGGAGGTGCGGGCCCGGCTGGGCGGGGACGTGGACCATTTCCTCGGCGACCTCGGCCTCTCGCGCGGGCGCATCCGTCACTGGATCGCGCACACGGGAGGGCCGAAGGTGCTGCAGGCCTGCGAGGCGGCCCTGGAGCTCCCGGAGGGCGCGCTGGAGCGCTCCTGGAGGTCGCTCTCCGAGGTGGGGAACCTCTCCTCCGCGTCGGTGCTCTTCGTGCTCGGCGAGCTGCTCGACTCGGGCGAGGCCCGCCCGGGCGACCTCGGGCTGCTGCTGGCGATGGGGCCGGGCTTCTGCGCCGAGCTGGTGCTCCTCCAATGGTGAACAACGCGCTGCCGGGGACGGTGCTGCTCGGCGCCGTGGCGCTGGAGCGCGGGGTCGAGCTGTGGCTCTCGGCCCGCAACGCCCGCCGGCTGCGCGCGGCCGGCGCGGTCGAGGCCGGGCGCGGCCACTACCCGCTGATCTTCGGGTTCCACGCGGTCCTCCTGGCGTCCTGCCTCGCCTGGGCGCTCGGCGGCGGCGCCCGGCCGCGGCTCGCGGTGGCGCTGGCGTCGGTGCTGGCGGTGCTGCTCGCACAGGCGCTGCGCTGGTGGGCCATCGCCGCCCTCGGCCCGCGCTGGAGCACGCGCATCCTGGTCCCGCCGGGTGCGCTCCCGGTGACCGCTGGCCCGTACCGGTACTTCCGCCATCCCAACTACCTGGCGGTCTCGGTGGAGGTGGCCGCCCTGCCGCTCTCGGTGGGGGCCTGGAGCGTGGCGCTGGCGGCGACGCTGGTGAACTCCGCGCTCCTGGGGCTGCGCATCCCGGCCGAGGAGCGCGCGCTCGGGGCGGCCTGGTCCGCCGCGTTCGGGAGCCGGGGCGACGACGAGGTGCCCGAGGCCTCCCCGGCCCGGCCCTCCCCGCCCGGCGAAGCGGGAGGAGAGGCCGCCGGCGCGGTCGCCCCGGCCCCCCGTGCCGGCGCGGAGGAGGTCCGGCCAATCCAGAGCCCGTCTCCGCTCCCTCTCCCGCGCAGCGGGGGAGGGTCGGGGAGGGGGCACCACCCATGACCCCGCGCGAGTCCGCCGTGGCCGAGGAGATCCTGCGCCTCGCGCGCGAGGAGCTGGAGCTCGACGCCGACCTCTCCCCGGAGGAGGAGCTCGCCGGCCGCCTCGACTCCGTGAAGCTGCTGGCGCTGGTGGTGGCGGTCGAGGACCGCTTCCGCGTCATCCTCCGCGACGAGGACGCCGCCCGCGCCCGCAGCCTCGCGGACCTGGCGCGGCTGGTCGTCGCCGGCCAGGACTCCGCCGCCCGCGCCGGGGAGGCGCCTTGAAGGGTCCGCCCGCTCCTCCGGCGCGCCACCCCACCGTGAACGCGGCGCTGGCTGCCGCGGCGGGCCACCCGAGCGGCGTCACCTTCGTGGACCTGCGGGAGCGCGAGGAGCGGCGCGCGTGGGGCGAGGTGCGGGAGGCGGCCCGCGCGGCGGCGGGCCGGCTGGCAGCGGCCGGGGTCCGGCCCGGGGATCGGGTGGCGCTGGTCTACCGCACCGAGCCCGACTTCCTCACCGCCTTCTTCGGCGCGCTGCTGGCGGGCGCGGCGCCGGTGCCGCTCTACCCGCCGGTCCGGCTCGGCCGGATGGAGGAGTACCTCGCCGCCACCGCCCGCATGCTCCAGGTGTCCGGGGCGCGGCTGCTGCTCGCCTCGGGAGGGGTGCGGCGCCTGCTCGGCGAGGCGGTGGCGCGGGCGCGTCCGGCGCTCGGC
>JAJXVM010000306.1 GCA_021782135.1 Myxococcales bacterium
GCCCGCTTCCAGGCGCTGGTCCGGGCCCGCGCGAAGGCGGCCAGCCCGAGCGCGAGCGGCACCGGGCCGGCGCCCACGAGCTGGCCCGCCACGTACTCGCCGAGGTGGCGCGCCGAGGGGCTCCGGCCGAAGCCGTGGTGGAGCTGGAAGCGGAGCGACGCCCAGCCGTGCGCCGCGTCCCACCAGAGCGCGGGCGAGAAGATCGCGATCGCCAGCGCGCCGCCGAGCCAGGGCCAGGGGGTGCGCAGCTCGCGCCGGAGCTCCGGGTCCCAGAGGACGAGCAGGACGAGCGCCGGGGCGAGGAGCGCGGCGGTGTACTTCGAGAGCAGCGCCAGCCCCACCGCCAGGCCCGCCCAGAGCCAGCGGCGCCCGCGGGCGCGCGCGAGGAGCCACGCCGCCGCGGTGTACGCCGCCTGCGCGGGCGCGTCCGGCAGGCAGAGCGCGCCGGTGAGCGAGAGCAGCGGCGCCGCCGCGGCGAGGAGCGCCGCCCAGACCGGGGCGCGCGGGTCGTCCGAGAGCTCGCCGGCCAGCAGCCCGGAGAAGAGCACCGAGAGGCCGCCGCAGATCACGAAGGGCAGCCGCAGCCCGGCCTCCGAGCGCGCGAGGGAGGTGCCGAGCGCCGCCAGCCAGGCCACCATGGGAGGATGGTCGAAGTACCCGGCCGCGAGCCGCCGCGACCAGAGCCAGTAGTAGGCCTCGTCCGAGTAGAGCTCGAGCCCGCCGGTGAGGAGGCCGCGGGCCAGCGCCGCCAGCGCGGCGACGGCGATCACTTCTGCGAGCGCGCGGCGGTTCACGGCGCCATCTTAGGGGTTTTTCGAGCCGCGCCGGGCGGCGTGATAGAAAGCGGACCGTGAATTTTCGAGAAGCGGCAGAGCGGCGCGTCCTGGTGTTCGACGGCGCGATGGGGACGCAGATCCAGGGGGAGGGGCTGAAGGCGTCCGACTTCGGCGGCCAGGAGGGCGCGAACGACCTCCTCACCCTCACCCGGCCCGATCTCATCGAAGCCATTCACGGCCGGTACTTCGCGGCCGGCTGCGACGTCGTCGAGACCAACACCTTCGGCTCCTCGCGCCTCAAGCTCGACGAGTACGGGCTCGGCCACCGCACCTACGAGGTGAACTTCCGGGCCGCCATCCTGGCGCGGCGGGCGGCCGAGCGCCACGCCACCGCCGACCGGCCGCGCTTCGTGGCCGGCTCGATGGGGCCGACCGGCATGCTGCCGTCCGCCTCCGATCCGGCGCTCTCGAACATCACCCCGGCGGCGCTGGAGAAGATCTTCGCCGAGCAGGCGCGCGGGCTGATCGAGGGCGGCGTGGACGCCGTCATCATCGAGACCCAGCAGGACATCCTCGAGCTGCGCGCGGCGGTCTTGGCGGTGGACGCGGTGCGCCGCGAGGCGCTGCGCGACGTCTTCGTGATCGCCCAGCCGACGCTCATCGATCAGAACGGCCGGATGCTGCTCGGCACCGACATCGCGAGCGCCCTCGCCACGCTGGAGCGGCTGCCGGTGGACGCCGTCGGGCTCAACTGCTCCACCGGGCCCGGCGAGATGCGGGAGAGCGTGCGGCTCCTCTGCGAGCGCTCGAGCAAGCTCGTCTCGGTGCTGCCCAACGCCGGGCTCCCGGAGAACGTGGACGGCCGGGCGGTCTACAAGCTCTCCCCGGAGGCCCTCGCCGAGGCGCTCGCCGGCTTCGTGGCCGAGCTGGGCGTGGACCTGGTCGGCGGCTGCTGCGGCACCACCCCGGCCCACATGCGGGCGGTGGTGGAGCGGCTCGCGGCCGTGCGCGCCCCGCGCCGGCGCCGCCCGGCCCCGCTGCCGGTGCTCTCCTCGGCCATGAAGGCCGTGCCCCTGGACCTCGAGCCGCGCCCGCTGGTGGTCGGCGAGCGCGTCAACGCCCAGGGCTCGCGCAAGGTGAAGGAGCTGCTCCTCGCCGACGACTACCCGGGGCTGCTGCGCATCGCCCGCGACCAGGTGGAGGCCGGGGCGCACGTGCTCGACGTCTGCGTGGCCCTCAACGAGCGCGACGACGAGGCGCACCAGATGCGCACGCTGACGCGGCTCCTCGCCCAGGCGGTGGACGCGCCGCTCATGATCGACTCGACCGAGGCCGACGTGGTCGAGACCGCGCTCCGCGGCTACCCGGGGCGCTGCATCGTCAACTCGGTGAACCTCGAGAAGAGCGGCGAGCGGGTGAAGAAGGTGCTCCCGCTGGTGAAGCGCTACGGCGCAGCGGTGGTCGCCATGACCATCGACGAGAAGGGGATGGCCCAGACCGCCGAGCGCAAGGCCGAGATCGCCCGGCGCACCGTGGCCGTGGCCGCCGAGTACGGGCTCCCGCCCGACGCGCTCTGCTTCGACGCCCTCACCTTCACCCTCGCCACCGGCTCGGCCGAGTACCGCCACAGCGCGGTGGAGACGCTCGAGGGGATCCGGCGCATCAAGGCGGAGAGCCCGGGGGTCTTCACCTGCCTCGGCGTCTCCAACGTGAGCTTCGGCCTCGCCAAGCAGGCCCGCGAGGTCCTGAACTCGGTCTTCCTGTACCACGCGGTCAAGGCGGGGCTCGACCTCGCCATCGTGAACCCGAAGGACATCCGCCCCTACCCGGCCATCCCGGAGGCGGAGCGGACCCTCGCCGAGGATCTGGTGTTCGACCGGCGCGAGGACGCCCTGGCGCGGCTCGTCGAGCACTTCGCGGGCAAGGCGCCCGAGGCGGCGGTGGCGGCGGAGGACCTCTTCGCCGGCAAGACCGCCGAGGAGCGGATCCACCTCCAGATCCTGCACCGGCGCCCGGAGGGGATCGAGGCCCTGGTGGACGAGGCGCTGTCGCGCCACGCCCCGGTGGACCTGCTCAACTCGGTGCTGCTCCCGGCCATGAAGGACGTGGGCGACCGCTTCGGCGCCGGCGAGCTGATCCTGCCCTTCGTGCTCCAGTCGGCCGAGGTGATGAAGCGCGCGGTGGGCTGGCTCGAGCGGTACCTCGAGAAGGTGGAGGGCGTCACCAAGGGCAAGGTGGTCCTCGCCACCGTGTACGGCGACGTGCACGACATCGGCAAGAACCTGGTGAAGACCATCCTCTCGAACAACGGCTACACCGTGTTCGACCTCGGCAAGCAGGTGCCGGTCGCCACCGTCATCGAGAAGGCGGTGGAGGTGGGCGCCGACGCCATCGGCCTCTCGGCCCTGCTGGTCTCCACCTCGAAGCAGATGCCCTACTGCGTGGAGGAGCTGGCGCGGCGCGGGCTCGAGTTCCCGGTGGTGATCGGCGGGGCCGCCATCAACCGCCGCTTCGGCTACCGGACCCACTTCCAGCAGGACGGCAACCCCTACCCGGGCGGCGTCTTCTACGCCCGCGACGCCTTCGAGGGGCTGGAGATCGTCGAGGCGCTCACCAACCCCGCCAAGCGGTCCGCCTTCCAGGCGGCGGTGCGCGAGAAGGCCGTCGCCAACCGCGACTCGCCGGTGAGCGGCGCCCCCCGGCCGCGCGCCGCGCCGGCCGGCCGGCGGCTGGTGAAGCCCGCGCCGCGCATCCCGGCGCCCCCGTTCCTCGGCCGCAAGGTGATCCCGGCCGGGGAGATCCCGGTGCGCGAGGTCTGGCCGCACCTCGACCTCGACGAGCTCTTCAAGCTGCAGTGGGGCGTGAAGCTCAAGGGCGAGGAGTACCGGCGCGCCATCGAGACCGAGTTCGGGCCCAAGCTCGAGGCGCTGAAGGCCGAGGTCGAGCGGGAGGGCTGGCTCACGCCGCGGGTGGTCTACGGCTACTACCCGTGCCACGCCGACGCCGACGCGCTCGTGATCCTCGACCCCGCCTCGCCGCGGCGCGAGCTGGCCCGGCTCCAGTTCCCGCGCCAGGGCGAGGACCCCTTCCTCTGCCTCGCCGACTACTTCCGCGAGGAGCCCGGGTCGGACGTCTGCGCGCTGCAGGTGGTCACGGTGGGGAACGAC
>JAJXVM010000307.1 GCA_021782135.1 Myxococcales bacterium
CCAGCCCAGGCCGAGAGTACGAGAAAGCTCACCAGTAACACGCCTGACCGAAGCATCTCACAACCCCTCGCGGACCAGTGCCCGCAGCTTGGTCTGGCCGTCCCGTGCCGTATCCGCAATGGTCTTTAATGCTGGCTGGGCATGTGGAGGCGATTCCCGTGCCGATCGATCCGCGTCTTGCCCGGTTTGGGCGAGCTTCGTCGCCAGTGATTCCAGAAGCTTCTTACGCTCTTCCAAACTCAGCCCGTGCGGTGGCAGGTCACGGGCTTGTTTAACAATGCCATCATCCACGACCTTGCGGAACCAGCCGGAGAGTTCCCGGAGTTCGTCGGCCGTGGCGACCAGGGCCAACCCACGGGCCTCTTCGGAAAGATCTCCCGCCAGTCCACCCAGAGCGCGGCGATCCCGTGCCGGGAGGCGAGCCGCGCCGCCACCGCCCGGGCGAAGCCGGCCACCTCCGCGGAGCGCATGCGCAGGTGGTGGTCGGCGTTCATGCCGGTCACCGACATCCCCGGCTCGGCCGCGTAGAGCCGGTTGAGCGTCTGGCCGGGGACGCGGCGCGCCGCGTACTCGCGCATGAGCCGCGCCTGCTCCGGGCCGAAGCCGAGGAAGTCGCAGTCGAGCGCGAGGACGACGTCCGCCCGCGCCAGCTGCGGCCGGGCCTCGAGCGGCGCGCCGAAGGCGATGCGCCCGCCGTCGCGGGCGGCGTCGTCCGAGAGCGGGTCCCAGGCGGTGAAGCGCGCCTCGGGGAACCGCGCCTGGATGCGGCGGCGCAGCTCGGCCTGCAGCGGCGAGCTCGAGGGCTCGAGCAGGAAGCGCAGCCGCGCGCCGCCGTCGGCCTGGTGCCGCTGCGCCAGCCGCGACAGCTCCACCAGGATCCCGCGGTAGGAGAACTGCCGGCCGCGCCGCTGGAAGCCGCGGGCGCGGGAGGGGTCGTAGAGGTCGAGCAGCATGGCCTGCGGGAAGGGGCCCACGCCGCCCAGGCTGGCCGGGTGGTCCGGGTTCCCCTCCACCTTGGTCGGGCGCCCCTCGTTGCTGCGGATGAGCAGGCCCACCCCCACCCCGGAGAGCGTGGCGGCGGTGGCGTAGTGCACCGCCTGCCCCGGGACCATCCCGACCGGCTGGCGCACGAAGGGGTAGATCTTCTCGCGCGGCGGCGCGCAGGCCTCGAGGCCGGCGAAGGCCAGGGTGGCGCCGAGCACCTGCAGGAAGCCGCGGCGCGAGAGCGCGTCGGGGGGGCCGTCCGCGCCCGGCGCGAACTCGGGCGAGCGCTCCTCGGAGCGGCGGGCGGCCAGCTCCTCCAGGCTGCGCCACAGCGGGCGCCGGGTCCGGTCGTCCTCTGGCGGGCGCGCCGCCTGTCCGTAGATGGGCAGTGCCATGGTCGCCTTCAGCGGTGACAGGTGGTGCAGCTGGTGCGGGTGTGGACGTCGTACTTCTTGACCAGCTCGGGCCCGAGCACCGCCTGGTCCTTCTCCGGCCGGTAGTCCATCTGCGTGACGGCCTCGCGCGGCCGCAGCCGGGGCGCCGGGTCGCGGTGGCAGTCGAGGCACCAGCTCATGGTGAGCGGCGCCACCTGCTGCACCGCCGGCATCTGGTCCACCCGGCCGTGGCAGGTCTCGCAGCCCACGCCCTTGTTCACGTGGATGGAGTGGTTGAAGTAGACGAAGTCCGGCAGCCGGTGGACGCGCATCCACTCGATGGTGCGGCCGGTGAAGTAGCTCTCGCGCACCTTGTCGAGCAGCGGGCTGCGGTTCCAGATCTGCGAGTGGCAGTTCATGCAGAGCGACGTCGCCGGGATCCCGGCGGTGTTGCTCTTCTCGACGGTCTGGTGGCAGTACCGGCAGTCGATGTTGTCGTCCACGACGTGGTGCCGGTGGTCGAACTGGATCGGCTGCTGCACCTCGGCGAACTGCCGGGTCCCGAACGGCGTGCGGACATAGAGCATCAGGCCGCCGATGGCGCCGGCGGCGCCGCCGAAGATCACCACCAGCGCGATGCGGAAGAAGGTGTTGGCGCGGGGGCGGAAGAGAGCGCTCATGGCCGGTCACGGACGCCGGGCGTCAGGCGGGAGGAGGGATCCTGCCGGGCTGAACCGGGCACCATGGCGGCTTAGGTGACGCTGGAATCACGGGGAATAAAGTCTCTGTTGGGGTACGACTCGCGAAACCGCTGGACTTCCGGCGCGCGGCTTCACGAGCAGTCATGTTGTGGACCGGGCCGTCTCGGGATAGGACATGCGGCACATGGATCGGACCGACGACCAGCTCCTCGAGGAGGCGCGCGGCGGCCGGCGCGAGGCGCTCGAGGAGCTCCTCGCGCGGCACCAGCCCCGCATCTATCGCTTCGGGCTCAAGATGTGTCGCGACGAGGAGGACGCCAAGGACGTGCTCCAGGACACGCTCCTGGCGGTGGCGCGCGGCATCCGCGACTTCCGGGGCCAGTCCTCGGTCTCGACCTGGCTCTACGCCATCGCCCGGAGCTTCTGCGTGAAGAAGCGCCGCCGCAGCAAGTTCGCGCCCGAGGAGGAGCAGCGGCTCGGCTCGGAGGCGGAGGAGGAGGTGGTGCAGGTCGCCGACCCATCGCGCCCGGCCGACGAGACGCTGGCCGGTCGGCAGGTCGAGCGGGCGCTCGAGGCGGCCATCGGCGCCCTGCAGCCCATCTACCGCGAGGTGCTGGTGCTCCGCGACGTCGAGGGGCTCACCGCGCCCGAGGTGGCGCAGGTCCTCGGCATCTCGGTGGAGGCGGTGAAGAGCCGGCTCCACCGCGCGCGGGTGGCGGTGCGCGACGCGGTGGCGCCGCTGCTCGGCGTCCCCGAGCCCGCCCCCGCCTCACCGCCCGGCGCGTCCCCCTGCCCGGACGTGGTGGCCCTCTTCTCCCGCCACCTCGAGGGGGAGATCTCGAGCGACCTGTGCGCCGAGATGGAGAAGCACCTCGCCGCCTGCCCGCGGTGCACCGCGCGCTGCGACAGCCTCCGCGCCACCCTGAACCTCTGCGCGCGCTCCCCCGCGCCCGAGGTGCCTCCGGCGGTGCAGCACTCGGTGCGGCAGTCGCTCCAGAAGTTCCTGGCGGAGCGACCCGGCACCTGAATCCGCGCCCCGCGCCCGCCGTGCCCATCTACCGCCTCCCCCGCCAGATCGCCTTCCCGGCCCCTTCGCTGGCCGAGCCGGACGGGCTGCTGGCCGTCGGCGGAGATCTCTCGGCCGAGCGGCTGCTGGCCGCCTACGCCGCCGGGATCTTCCCCTGGTACTCGGACGGCGATCCCATCCTCTGGTGGTCGCCCGACCCGCGGATGGTCCTCGAGCCGGGCCGGCTGCACGTGCCCGCCTCGCTGCGGCGCACGCTGCGGCGCGGGCTCTACCGCGTCACCGCCGACCGGGCGTTCGGCCGGGTGATCCGCCGCTGCGCCGCGAAGGGCCGGCCGGGACAGGACGGCACCTGGATCACCTCGGAGATGGTGAGCGCCTACGAGCGGCTCCACGCGCTCGGCTACGCGCACTCCTTCGAGGCCTGGGCGGGGGAGGAGCTGGCGGGTGGCCTGTACGGCGTCTCGCTCGGCGGCGCCTTCTTCGGCGAGTCGATGTTCGCCGACCGGCCCGACGCCTCGAAGTCCGCCTTCGCGGTGGGCGTGCGGTGGCTCGCGGCGCGGGGCATCCGGCTGGTGGACTGCCAGGTGCGGACCGAGCACCTGGCCCGCTTCGGCGCCGAGGAGGTGCCGCGGACCGAGTTCCTGGACCGGCTCGCGGGGGCCCTCGTCTCCCCCACCCTCCGGGGCCCGTGGGAGCTGCCGGGGCCGGCCGCGGGCTGACGACCTCAGACAAGATTGGTAGCGCCCGGTCGCTGAGGCGGTCGAGGCGAGAGGGATCGCGGGGTTGCGCCTCGGCCGCGGTGGCGCCGAGCGCGTGCGCAAATTCGCAGGCCCATCTCCGCTCAGGGTACGA
>JAJXVM010000308.1 GCA_021782135.1 Myxococcales bacterium
GTGCGGGCGCCGGCGGCGGCGCACGCGAGCGGCGCGGCGACGTCGCGCAGGCTCGCCGGTGCCTGAACCCGGCACTCCCTACCGCGGACCCGCCTGCGGCGCCGGCTTCGCCTGCAGTTCCTCCGCGCTCCGGTCGAGGAGGTGGCGGTCGGAAGGGGAGATGAGCACCACCGGCCCGCCGTCCGCGCGGGCGTAGTGGCTGTCGTCGAACCCGTCGGTGCGCCCGACGAGGAGCGTCTCCACCCGGCCGTCGCGGAGCTTCGCGGTCAGGGTCACGAAGGGGTGGTCGAGGCCGAAGCGGGAGAGCTGTCCCGTCGCCTCGGCGGCGGAGGCGGCCTCGCCCCTGTGCCGGAGCCCGGCGAGCCGCTCCACCAGCAGGTCCACCGCGCCCGCGTCCGCCTCGCCGGGGACCGGCCGCAGGATCGTCCAGCCCGACCCGGCGCGGGCGGCGGCCACCGTCCCGCGGTCCGAGCGCACCTCCACCTCCCGCACGTCGGCGGGGGAGAACGCGAAGATCCGCTCGGCGGCGTCCTTGCGCGCCTGCGCGGCGCGGTCCTGGCGCCCCACGCCGAGCACCGCCCAGGCCACCGCCGCCGCGGCGGCGGCCGCGAGGGCGAGGGTGGTGGCCGCCGTGCGCGCGCGCGCCTTCACGGCCGCCTCACCTGCCCCGCCGCACCATCCAGACGGCGAGCCCGAGCCCGAGGAGGCACACCGGCAGCACGTCGATGGTGAGGAACTTGAGCCCGGTGACCTGGGCCTCGGTGAGGAAGAGCCGGGTGGCGTCGCGGGCCTTGGGCCGGACGGTGATCCGATCGTCGCGCTCGGCGAGCCAGCTCGCGGCGTTGAGGAAGAAGTCGAGGTTTCCGAGCAGCTGCTGGTACTGGTTCGAGAAGAAGTCGGAGTCGCCGGCGACGACCAGCCGCGCCTCGGCCGAGCGGCGCCCCTGCTCCGCGTCCGGAGGCCGGGAGGCGGCCATGGCCACCGGGAGCGGACCCCGCTTCTCCCCCTCGTCCTGCTCGGCGCCGGTGGTGAAGAGCCCCTTGAGGTCGGTCTCGCCCCACGACTCACGGCCGGAGAGCGCCAGCGGCACCGGCACGGTCTTTCCGCTCGTGAGGGCCACCAGGGAACGGGTGGTGGGGAACGCCAGGGCGGTCTGGGAGATCTCGCGGGTGATGGCGTGGCGGCGGGTGGGCTGCACCATGGGGGTGAGGGCGGTCCCGCCGAAGAGCTGCGCCACCGGCGAGGGGTCGAGGACGATGTCCTCGTCCGCCTCCACGCCGAAGGAGGCGAGGAGCTTGCCGAGCCCGAAGTCCACGCCTGGCTCGAGGAACACGCCCAGGTGGCCTCCGCGCGCGGCGTAGTCCTCGAGCGCCTTCACCTCCGGCGCCAGCAGGGGCTTCTTCGCCCCGGCGACGATCACCGCCGCGGCGTCGGCCGGCACCTCCGGCCTCTCGAGGAGCACGAGAGGCGCGACCTGCAGCCCCTCCGCCTCGAGGGAGCGGGTCGCCACGCCGTAGCCCTTCTGCCCCTCGTCCCGCGGGTCGGGCTCGCCGTGCCCCTGGACGAAGTAGAGCTTCTTGTCGCCGCCGTGGGTGAGCTTCACGAGCGCGTTGGTGAGGTCCTGCTCGGTGGGCTGGCGCACCCGCGCGTCCCCCTTGCCGCCCTGCACCGTCACCACGATGCGCGGGCTCGAGTCGGTGATGCCGTACTGCTTGACCAGCTCCGGGCTGCGGTACGGGTCGACCAGCTTGTACCGGAAGCGGGGCGAGAGGTCGGCGTAGCGGCGCAGCAGGTCCTGGGCGGCCGGGTACTCCGGCTCGTCCTGGCGGTAGAACGCGAGCGCGAAGGCGTCCTCGCGCAGCCCCTTGACCGTGCGGACGGTGTCGTCGGAGAGCGTGAAGAGCTTGTTCCGGGTGAAGTCCCACTCGTGGGGCCTGTGCCAGGCCACCCAGTTGGCGGTCGCGAGCAGGGCGATCACCGCGAGGGCGGAGAGGGCGGTGAAGAGGCCGAACTGCGCCGCCCGCCCGGTGAAGAAGCGGCGCGCCCCGCCCGACTCCGAGAGGCCGAACCCGGCGGCGATGCCGGCCAGCCCGAGCAGCGCCTTCGCCAGCACGAACTGGGTGTTGCCGAAGAGGAAGGTGACGAAGGTGCTGAGGAGCAGCACGAGCCCGAGCACCAGCAGCAGGCGGGACCAGAGGTTCTTCTTCATGTCGGCCCTCAAGCCCAGCGCTGCGCCTCGACGGCGCGGTCGGTGAGGTACAGCCCGAGCACCACGAAGGACAGGTAGTAGACGACGTCCTTCAGCTCGACGCGCCCCTGCAGGAAGGGCGTGAGGTGCTCGGAGGCGGAGAGGGCGGTGGTGAGGTCCTTGGCGGGCCCCTCGGCGCCGACCGCGAAGATGGTCACCACCCAGAGGGCGAGCAGCAGGATGAGCGACACCAGCGCCGCCACCACCACCGACTCGGTGAGCGAGGAGACGAACATGCCCAGCGAGAGCGCCATGGCCCCGAGCAGGAAGAGCCCGAGGAAGCCGGTGGCCACGGTGGGCCACTCGATGCCCGAGCCGCCCTGCGTCCCGCGCGCGAAGACGGCCAGCAGGGCCGGGAAGATCGCCACCAGCGCCAGCGCGGCCGTGAGCACGCCCAGGGCGGCGAGGTACTTGCCGAGGACGATGGCGAACGGGCGCACCGGCGAGGTGAGGAGCAGCTCGAAGGTGCGGGTGCGCTTCTCCTCGGCGATGAGCCGCATGGAGAGGAAGGGCGCCGACATGACCACGAAGACCGCGGTCGAGCCGAGCACCCGCGCCACCACCATGTCGGTGACGTTCATCCGCTCGAGGACGCTCGCGTCCTGGGTCTCGAGCGCGCGCAGCGAGAGGTAGCGCCAGGCGTCGAGCGAGCCGACGAAGAACTGGGCCGCGAAGAAGGCCACCACCATGAACATGACCCAGGCGACCGGGGTGGTGAAGTAGACCGCCAGCTCCTTCCTGGCGATGGCGAGCGCGCCCTTCATCTAGGCCTCCTGGGCGGCCGGGGCGGCCGGGCCGGCGTTGACGAGCTTCCCGTAGATCTCCTCGAGGAAGGTGATGTCCTCGAGCGTCACCTTGCGGCCGGGGAGGTGCTTCTCGATGAGCCCGCCGAGGGTGTCGTAGTCCACCAGCCGGCCGCGGTTCACCACCAGCACCTTCTCGCAGGTCATCGCCACCTCCGGGAGGATGTGGGTGGAGAGGATCACGGTGTGCTTGCCGGCGAGCGAGCGGATGAGGGTGCGGACCTCGCGGATCTGCAGCGGGTCGAGCCCCACCGTCGGCTCGTCGAGCACCAGCACCTCGGGATCGCCGAGCAGCGCCTGCGCCAGGCCGACGCGCTGCCGGAAGCCCTTGGAGAGGTTCCCGATGACCCGGTCCATCACCTCGTCCACCCCGGTGCGCGCGGCGACCCGGTCCACCTCGCCACGCACCGCCTTCCTCGGCAGCTGCTTCAGCCCGGCGCAGAAGCGCAGGTACGCCCGCACGGTGAGGTCGGCGTAGACCGGCGGGTTCTCCGGCAGGTAGCCGATGCGCCGCTTCACCTCGAGCGGCTCCTCGAAGACGTCGAAGCCGGCCACCCGGGCGGTGCCGCTCGTGGCCGGCAGGTAACCGGTGAGGATGCGCATGGTGGTGGACTTGCCGGCGCCGTTGGGGCCGAGGAAGCCGACCACCTCGCCTTTCCCGACGGTGAAGGTGAGGTCCTCCACGGCGGTGAGGTCGCGGTAGCGCTTGGTCAGGTTGGAGACTTCGATCATGGGCCGTCCGGGTCGAGCGGGACGGCGCGAGGATAAGCCGCGGGGGCGGGCAGTCAAGCCGCGGGGGCCCCGGGCGGGCGGGTCATCGGCCGGCCGGCGCGGCGCGCCGCAGGAATCCGGCCACCGCGGCGATCGCGGCAGA
>JAJXVM010000309.1 GCA_021782135.1 Myxococcales bacterium
CCGCTCGGGCCGTCGGCGGTGGCGCTGGTGCTCGACGCCTCCGGCTCCATGTCCTACCGGCTCGGCGGCCGCACCCTCTTCGAGCGGGCCCGCGCGCTCGCGCTGCAGGCGCTCGACGACCTCCCGGGCGAGGAGCCGGCCACCTTCGTCTGGTGCGGCGGGCCGGCGGCGCCCCAGGCCGCGCCGCCCTCCTTCGACCGGGCCACGCTCCGGCGCCAGCTCGCCGAGGCCGAGCCCACCCTCGGCTACGCCGACCTCTCCGCCTGCGTGGCCGCCGCGGCGCGGGGGCTCTCGGACCCCACCTTCGCCGCCATGGGCAAGCGCATCCTGGTCGCGACCGACCTCACCGCCAGCGCCTGGCGGCTCGACGGGCCGCCGCCGCAGGTGGACGGCCCGGGCGGCGCGAAGGTCCGGCCCGAGGTGACGCTGCTCGACGCCACCGACGGCGCGCCGCTCCCCAACCTGTCGGTGGACGCCGTCGCCGCCGAGCCCGACCGGGCGGTGGGGCCGCGCGGGTACCGGGTCACCGCCACCCTCGTGAACCACGGCGCCGCGCCGGTGAAGGACGCGCCGGTGCAGCTCGAGCTCGGCGAGGGCAAGGACCGGCGCACGGCGGTGCGCGCCTTCGCCGACCTGCCGTCGAACGGAACGGTGAAGAAGTCGCTCGCCGCCACCTTCCCCGGCGGCGGCCCGGCGCTGGCGACGGTGGCGCTCGCGCCCGACGCGCTCGAGGAGGACGACGCCCGCGGCGTCACCCTCTTCGTGCCGCGCGAGGCCCGCGCCCTGGTGGTGAACGGCGCGCCGTCGCCCATCAAGTACAAGGACGAGAGCTTCTTCCTCGAGGCCGCGCTCTCCTCGCCCGCCTCGCCGGCGCGCACCACCGTGGTGGACGCGGAGAGCCTGCTCGCGGGGAGTGGTGGTCCGGCGGGCCGCGAGCCGCGCGGGGCCGACCTCCGTTCCCTCTCCCGCGCAGCGGGGGAGGGTCAGGGAGGGGGTACCGCGGGGCTCCGCTTCTCCGACTACGACCTCATCTTCCTCCTCAACGTCCGCAGCCTCGGCGGCCGCGCCGCCGAGCTGGCGAAGTGGGTGGAGGCCGGCGGCGGCCTCTTCATCGCCCTCGGCGACGAGGTGGACGCCGACCGCTACGACGAGGAGCTGGGCGCGCTGCTCCCGCAGCGGCTGCGCCTCGTGAAGACCGCCGCCGAGAAGGACGCGCCCGGCGCCGACGCCCGCGCCGCCCGCCTCGCCGAGATCGACTGGACCCACCCCGCCTTCTCGGTCTTCGAGGGGCAGGCGCGCGAGGGGCTCCTCGGGATCCGCACCTGGCGCTACATGCTGCTCGAGCCGCCGGCGCGGACGAGCGGGACGCCGCCGCGGGTGCTCGCCCGCTACGACGACGGCGCGCCGGCGCTGGTGGAGGCGCGGCGCGGGCAGGGGAAGGTGGTGCTCTACACCAGCACCCTCGACGGCGCCTGGAGCGACTGGACCATCCGCACCAGCTTCCTCCCCGCCATGCAGCGCCTCGCCGCCTACCTCTCCGGCGGCCTCGACGAGCAGGGCGAGCCGCCCACGGTGGTGCTCGGCACCCGGGTGGTGCGCCCGCGCGAGGGGCAGCGGGTGCTCGGGTTCGTCCGCCCCGACGGCCGCGAGCTGCCGGCGGTGCGCGGCGACGGCGCGCGCGGGGACTCGGGGGGAGCGCTCCGGCTCGGCCAGCCCGGCGTCGCGCGCGCCGACGAGGGCGCGCCCGCGCGCGAGGAGCCCGGCGGCGCCGTCACCGTGGTCCCAGACCTCCCCGGCTTCTGGCAGGTGAAGGTGGAGGAGCCCGGCGCCGGCCCGCACCTCGACCCCCGCCTCGCCTTCGCCGTCCAGCCCGATCCGCGCGAGTCGGACACCCGCCGCATCGACCCCGCCGAGCTGACCGCCTGGCTCGGCGGCGCCGATCACGCCAAGGTGACCAGCGAGAGCGCCGCCGCCGCGCAGCGCACCGTCCCGCTCTGGAGCTGGCTCCTCCTCCTCGGCCTCGCCGCCTTCCTCGCCGAGGGCGCGCTGGCGGGGTGAGGTAGCTCGTGGCCGGGCGACCTCGTGGCGCGCTCCTTTCCCTCTCCAGCGAAGCTGGGGAGGGTCAGGGAGGGGCCCCCCGGAGTGCCCCGGGGCCGCCCCTCCCCATCCCTCCCCGTGCGACGGGGAGGGAGAGGCGCCGGGGTCAGGGAGGGGGGGCGATCCAGAGTGTCTTGACGCCGAGGGCTCGGGAAGGGGCCAGCCGGTTCCCCGTGCCGCCGCCCCACCGTTGTCCTATAACGAGCGGCCATGACGAGCTCACTGGTCCTGCTCCTCGGCGCCGCGCTCGCGACCGCGGCGCCGCCCGCCCCCGAGATCCCGTACACCAGCTTCAAGCTCTCGAACGGGCTCAACGTGATCCTCTCCGAGGATCACACCGCGCCGGTGGTGGGCGTGGACGTCCTCTACGACGTCGGCTCCAAGGACGAGCGGCCCGGCCGCACCGGCTTCGCGCACCTCTTCGAGCACCTCATGTTCGAGGGCTCGGAGCACGTGGAGAAGGGCGAGGGCGACCGGCTCATCGAGGCCGACGGCGGCTCCTCGAACGGCGGCACCCGCCCCGACGCCACCGAGTACTGGGAGCAGGTCCCCAAGAACTCGCTCGAGCAGATGCTCTACCTCGAGTCGGATCGCATGGGCTACCTGCTGCCCACGCTCGACCAGGCCAAGCTCGACAACCAGCGCGACGTGGTCCGCAACGAGCGGCGCCAGAACTACGAGATGCGCCCCTACGGCCTCGCGATGAAGTCGCTGCTCGAGAACCTCTGGGATCCGCAGTTCCCCTACCACTGGGAGCCCATCGGCTCGCACGAGGACCTCGTCGCCGCCACGCTCGCCGACGTGAAGGAGTTCTTCCGCCGCTACTACGGGCCCAACGACGCCACCCTCGCCATCGCCGGCGACATCGACCCCCAGGTGGCGAAGGCCATGGCGCAGAAGTGGTTCGGCGACATCCCGGCCGGCCCCAAGGTGGAGCACAAGTACCCGACGCCCGTGCCGCTCGCCCAGGAGAAGCGGGTGACGCTCGAGGACAACGTCCAGCTCCCCCGCCTCTACATCGCCTGGCAGACGCCCAAGGTCTTCGCCCCCGGCGACGCCGCCCTCGACATGCTCGGGCAGGTGCTCACCGACGGCAAGAGCGCGCGGCTCGTGAAGCGCATGGTGATGGACGAGCAGATCGCGCAGCAGGTGATGGCCGGCCAGGAGAGCCAGGCCCTCGCCGGCATGTTCGTCCTCGTCGCCACCCCCAAGCCGGGCCAGAGCCTCGCCCGGCTGGAGAAGGAGATCGACGAGGAGCTGGCCAAGATCGCGCGCGAGGCGCCCAACCAGGGCGAGCTGGAGCGGGCGCGCAACAAGATCGAGGCCGAGGCCATCTTCGCGCTCGAGCCGGTGGGCGGCTTCTCCGGCCGCGCCGCGGTGCTCAACAGCTACTACCTGCGCACCGGCGACCCGGGCTACTTCCCCAAGGACCTGGCGCGCTACCGCGCGGTGACCGCCGAGGACCTGCGCGCCGCCGCGGCCCAGTACCTGCGCAAGGACGCCCGGGTGGTGCTCGAGGTGGTGCCGAGGAAGCACGCCGCCGCCGCGCCGCCGTCCGGAGCCAGCTCGTCCCGCAAGCCCGCCGCCGAGAAGGGGAGCAAGTAGATGCGCGCGTCCCGTCGTCCGTTCCTGCCGCTGGTCCTCGCCGCCGCCCTCGCGGCCGGCTGCGCCTCCGCCCCCCGCCACGACGCCGCCGCCGCCGAGGCCAAGGCGCTCTCGCTCGCCCCGCCCGACCGCGCGGTGGTGCCGCCCAACGGCCCGCCCCCGGTGCTCAAGGTGCCGGCGCAGCAGCACTTCACGCTCTCGAACGGCCTCAAGGTGCG
>JAJXVM010000310.1 GCA_021782135.1 Myxococcales bacterium
GGTGCTGGCCGGGGCCCTGCGCTTCGAGGACGCGCTGCGGCTGGTCCGGCTGCGCGCCCGGGCGATGGAGCGCGCCTTCCCCGGCGGCTACGGGATGGCCGCCGTCGCCGGCCTCGACGAGCGGCGCGTGCGGGCGCTCCTGGAGGAGGCGTCCTCGGCCGGGCCGGCCTGGATCGCCAACCTGAACGCGCCCACCCAGTTCGTGGTGGCCGGCGGCGACGCCGCCCTGGCCGAGGTGGTGCGCCGGGCGGCCGCCGCGGGCGCCCGGCGCGCGGAGCGCATGGCGGTGAGCGTGCCCTCGCACTGCCCCCTGCTCGACGGGGTGGCGGCGGAGCTCGAGGCGGCGCTCCGGCCGGTGCCGCTCGCGGCCCCGCGCGCCCCCTGGGTCACGAACGGCGGCGCCCGGGCCACGCGGGACCCCGAGGCGATCCGCGAGGACCTGGCGCGCGGCGTGGCGCGCCCGGTGCGCTGGCACGACACCACCACGGTGCTGCGCGAGCTGGGCGTCCGGCTCTTCGTGGAGCTGCCGCCGGGGCGCGCGCTCACCGGGCTGGCCGAGGCCGCCTTCCCCTGCGTGCGCGCGGTGGCCGCCGACGAGACCCGCCTCGACTCGGTGGCCGCGCTGGTCGCGCGCGAGCGGCGGGCCGCCGAGGCGTGAGGGGGCGCCCCGCGCGGCGAGGGCGGGGGAGGGGCGATCCCCCGGCTCCCCCACCGCCCTGTTCGAGGCCGCGAGGCTGGCGCTCTCGCCGATTCCGTGATGATCTGCTCGGCCCCGGCCCTCACGCGGAGAGAGATCCTCATGCAGACGCCCGCCCGCCCCGCTCCCGCCCACACCCGCGACTGCGCGACCCTCGAGGAGGTCCGCACCGCCATCGACGAGGTGGACCGCCACATCGTCGCCCTCCTCGCCTCGCGCCGGCGCTACGCCCTCCAGGCGGCCCGCTTCAAGAGGGCGGCCGACGGCGTCAAGGACCCCCGCCGCGAGGAGCAGGTGATCGCCAACGTGCGGGGCCTCGCCGAGCAGGAGGGGATCGAGCCGGAGCTCATCGAGACGCTCTACCGGGACATGATCGCCGGCTTCGTCCGGGTCGAGATCGACCAGGGCGGCCACGCCGCCGCCCCGGTGGTGGAGAACGTGAACGTGGAGAGCTTCGACGCCATCCTGCCGCCGGAGGAGGTGAAGCTCCGCATCCCGCTCTCGGAGCCCGCCGCGAAGACGGTGGTGGAGGGGCGCCGCGCCGTCGAGGCGATCCTCGACCGCGAGGATCCGCGCCTGCTCCTGGTGGTCGGGCCCTGCTCGATCCACGATCCCGAGGCGGGGCTCGACTACGCGCGGCGGCTCAAGGTCCTCGCCGACGAGGTCTCGGACACGGTGCTGCTGGTGATGCGGGTCTACTTCGAGAAGCCCCGCACCACCGTCGGCTGGGAGGGCTTCACCAACGACCCGCGGCTCGACGGCTCCTTCCGCATCAAGGAGGGGATGGACCGCGCGCGGAAGTTCCTGCTCGACGTGAACGCCCTGGGCATGCCGGCCGGGACCGAGGCGCTCGACCCCATCGCGCCGCACTACCGCGGCGACCTCGTCTCCTGGACGGCCATCGGCGCCCGCACCTCCGAGTCGCAGACGCACCGCAACCTCGCCTCCGGCCTCTCCACGCCGGTCGGCTTCAAGAACGGCACCGAGGGCGACCTCGGCGGCGCGGTGAACGCCATCGTGGCGGCGGCGCGCCCCCACGCCTTCCTCGGCATCAACGACCAGGGGCGCTCGGCGGTGGTCCGCACCCGCGGCAACCGCCACGGCCACCTGGTGCTCCGCGGCGGCGGCGGCCGGCCCAACTTCGACACCGTCTCGGTCTCGATGGCCGAGCAGGCGCTCGCCAAGGCCGGGGTGCCGCGGAACATCGTCATCGACTGCTCCCACGCGAACTCCTGGAAGAAGCCGGAGCTGCAGCCGCTGGTGGTCCGCGACGTCGTCCACCAGATCCGGGAGGGGAACCGCTCCATCGTCGGGCTCATGATCGAGAGCTTCCTCGAGGCCGGCAACCAGCCGGCCTCCGGCGATCCGTCCAAGCTGCGCTACGGCTGCTCCGTCACCGACCCGTGCCTGGGCTGGGAGGAGACGGCGGCGGTCATCCGCGAGGCGAGCGACGTGCTCCGGGACGTGATCGGGTCGCGCGGCTGAGCGAACGCGCGCGGCGCCCGCGTTTCCCGGAGAGGCGCGGCGCCCGCGCTCCTTGACACCCCTCGCCGCGCGGAATACAGGGCCTCACCGCTTCGTGCGGACCTCCCTGGATCCTGCATGTCCCTCCGCCGCGCCGCGCTCGCGCCGATCCTGTCGGCGCTCCTCCTCGCCTGCCCCGCCCTCGCGCAGGAGGCGGGCGAGACCGGCGCGTCCGGGGCGGGGGGCGGGGAGGAGCGCTGGTCGCTCCACTTCCAGTCGACGGTCGCCACCCAGGCGCACCCGGCCTTCTCCGCCGCCTACACCGGCCGCAACAGCCTGCGGCCGGAGGCGGAGTCGGCCACCTCGATCGTCACCGACCTCTTCGCCGGCGCCCGGCTCTGGCGCGGCGCCGAGCTGCAGTTCCAGCCCGAGCTGGCCGGCGGCCGCGGCCTGAGCAGCACCCTGGGCGTGGCCGCCTTCCCGAGCGGCGAGGTCTACCGGGTCGGCGACCCGCAGCCGACCATCGTGATGGGCAAGCTCTTCCTGCGCCAGACCTTCGGGCTCGGCGGCGGCCGGGTGCGGGTCGAGTCCGGCCCGGGAGAGCTCGGGGGCGAGCGGGACCGCGACGCCTTCACCCTCACCGCCGGCAAGTTCTCGACCACCGACTTCGTGGACTCGGTCCCGCTCGCGAAGGACCCGCACACCGGCTTCATGAGCTGGGGGCTCTGGGCCTCGGGCGCCTACGACTACCCGGCCGACACCCGCGGCTACACCTGGGGCGCGGTGGCCGACCTCTCGGTCGACTGGTGGTCGGTCCGGGCCGGCGCCTTCCTCGAGCCGAAGACCGCCAACGGCATGGACATGGAGTGGGACGTGTCGAAGGCCCGCGGCCTCGTCACCGAGGTCGAGGCGCGCTACGCCATCGGCGGGCGGCCCGGCGGGGCGCGCCTGCTGGGCTTCCTCAACACCGCCCACATGGGCAGCTACGAGCTGGCGCTGGCCCAGTCGCCCACCTCGCCCGACGTCACCCGCACGCGCGCGAACGGCCGCACCAAGGGCGGCGTCGCCGCGAGCGCGAACCAGGACCTCGGCGCCGGGCTGGGGGCGTTCGCGCGGGTGAGCTGGAGCGACGGCCAGAACGAGACCTGGGCCTTCACCGAGATCGACCGCTCGGCGGCGGCCGGCCTGGTGCAGTCGGGCGCGCGCTGGGGCCGGCCCGACGACGAGGCGGGCCTGGGCATGGTGGTGAGCGGCCTCTCCGGCCCTCACCGCCGCTACCTCGCCGCCGGCGGGTACGGCTTCATCATCGGCGACGGCGCGCTGCGCTACCGGCCCGAGGTGCTGGGCGAGGCCTACTACCGCCTGGCGCTCACCCGCGAGGTGTCGCTGGGCGTGAACTACCAGCCCATCTTCGACCCGGCGTACAACGCGGACCGCGGCCCGGTGCAGGTGTTCACGGGCCGGGTCCACGTGGCCTTCTGAGCGCGGCCGCCGCGGGGCGGCTCAGCGCGCGAAGACGTCGTGCACGTAGTCGAACGCGGCCGGCGCCGACGCGGGGAGCGTGCCCGCGGCGGCGCGCCGGGCCACCTCCTCGCGCGGGAGGTCGAAGAGCGCCTGCAGCAGCGGCCCTCGGTCCTTCGCGCTCGCCTCGCCGATGACGAAGAGCGCGCGGGCGCTGTGCTGGATGTAGCTCGGCGAGAGGAACTGGTGCTTGAGCAGCTCCATGATGACCGGCGCCTGGGAGCGGTCGAAGC